>JBIQMJ010000458.1:0-2893 GCA_044463445.1 Segetibacter koreensis | reverse complement strand
AATATTCACGGTAATGAACATTGGCTACTTCAGTTTGATCAATATAAAAAGTATTCACACTCACTCTTCTCGGAACATTGTTCCAATCGCCCATAACATCTTCCTCCTTAGCGCCCATTACAAAAGTTCCCCCTTGTACGAAAACAAGGCCAGGGCCGGTTTTCTGTTCGTTTGCTTTTAATACATGGAAATTTCCAAAGTTCTTATCATCGTAATTCCAGCCCGTAACAGCGGATTGTTCATGCTTTTTTTTTCCAAAGATGCTGCCGTTTTTACAGGAAGGAAAAGCGACCAGGGCTGCCAGTACTATGAGGGTAAATTTCCCGGCGGTTAATGATTGTGACATGTAATATTCGTTTTGCAGATTAAATAACGAAAGGTTTTCATTCTTATTGTGAAAGCCACTGTTTTCCAATGCGAATATAATTACTTTATTTGGTTTTGATTTATCATCAAACTTAAAAAGTTATGTAATTGAGATTTTGGCAATGTCTTCACAAATAGTCTTCTTTTACAATTTATTTTCTTGAATAATTTATAAGTACTTTAAAAATTCCGCTTTACCACAATTCATTGTTTACAAATGTAATATATGCAATAAATGTAAGGGGAAGGCGTTCATTCCTAATTGCCGGCATGGGGCAATATCTAAATATTAAATTGTCTGTTTAAAAAAAAAAATTATTTTTACACACTTCAATCCCAACAATTATAAAGAGAACTCTACCTAACCAGTACATTTAAAATTCACATGAAAAGATTCCTCTTAAAGTTGGCTGCAATTGTAATGTTGATTGGAGCGACTGTATCTGTAAATGCACAAACTGCCAATCCTATAAATGTAGTTACTACTGCCGTTCCCTTTTTGCGAATTTCACCTGACGCGCGTTCGGGCGGAATGGGCGACGTTGGAATTGCAACTATACCCGATGCCAATTCTATATTCTGGAATCTTTCTAAAATACCATTTGCAAAAGATCAATCGGCTATTGCCCTCACTTATACTCCCTGGCTAAAAGGGCTTGATCTTAATGATGTTTACCTCGTTTCTGCTGCAGGCTATCACCAGCTTGATGAATTACAGGCTATTTCTGCATCGGTGCGTTATTTTAGTTTGGGCAATATTCAATTTACTGACAACCGGGGAAATGACCTGCAGACTTACCGTCCGCGCGAATTTGCAATAGATGCAGGTTATTCACGTAAACTTTCTGATCATTTGGGATTGGGTATTTCACTAAGATATATTAATTCAAATCTTGCCAGCGGTCAATCTGCCAGTGGCTCTACTTATAAAACGGGAACCGCAGTCGCAGGTGACTTATCATTATTTAATGATGGCTCTGAAGGCGGAACGGTTTCAGGATTCAATTGGGGAGTAGCTATTTCAAACCTGGGTTCAAAAATATCCTACACCAATGATGCTTCTGAAAAAGATTTTATTCCGGCTAATCTTGGGCTGGGTGTAGCTTATGTGAATGTGGTGGATGAAACGAGCAAAATCACATTCGGACTTGACGTAAATAAATTATTAGTACCTACACCTCCGGCAATTGGTGATTCTGCCGGTTTGGTAGAATATCATAATAAAGGGGTGGTAGGAAGCTGGTTCAGTTCATTCGGCGATGCGCCCGGTGGCTTTAGTGAAGAATTGAAGGAGTTTCAGATTTCTGTCGGCGGCGAATATACGTACAACGATCAGTTTTCTTTGAGGCTTGGTTATTTTTATGAAAACCCTACAAAAGGCGATAGACAATACTTTACTGTGGGCGCCGGATTAAATTACAATGTATTCGGATTGAACTTTTCTTATTTAATTCCTTCTGGAAATGGGGTCAACAGAAATCCGTTGTCAAATACGTTGCGGTTTAGCATTCTCTTCAATTTAGGCTCAACGGATTCTGAAAGCAATTAAAAAATTATTCTGATTCTGATCGTACGCCCCTATTTTTGGGGCGTTTTGTTTTTAATAATAATCTGTTGCAGTAAACAGGTAAATACTCTTAAATTTTATTTTGATAAAAAAAATAAATAATGAATGCAACTATTCCTTTTAGAATTGGGTATGGCATTGACTTTCACCGATTGGCACCTGGCCAGGATTTATGGATTGGCGGTATAAAAATTGAACATCATAAAGGAGCTGTTGGCCATAGTGATGCGGACGTTTTGCTTCATGCCATTTGTGATGCCATGCTTGGAGCTGCCTGCCTGGGAGATATTGGAGTCCATTTTCCTGATACAGACCAGGCATATAAAAATATTGATAGTAAAATATTATTAAAAAGATCGAATGAATGGATCAGGAAAGCGGGCTACCAGGTTGGGAATATTGATTCAACGGTTTGCCTTGAATTACCAAAAATAAAACCTTATTCCCCGGAAATGCAAAAAGTGATTGCCAAAATTCTGGAAGTACAGGAAAGCCAGGTTTCTATAAAAGCAACCACTGCAGAAAAAATGGGGTTTGTAGGCCGAGAAGAAGGTATTGCTGCGTATGCGACGGTCTTGTTAACAGCTATTTAATAATTTATTTTAGCACAATTTATATTTCATCCTCCTTTCAGTCATTCCTATCTTTGTAACAATGCATCATGTGGAAATTAAAATTGTAAACACTTCCGGCAATGCCGTTCCGGAATATGCTACTGAAGGCGCTGCCGGCATGGATCTTCGGGCCTGGCTGCCCCAACCGCTTGTTTTGGAACCGATGGAGAGGGAAATGATTCCAACAGGACTTTTTTTTGAAATTCCGGAAGGATATGAAGTGCAGGTGAGGCCCAGAAGCGGAATGGCGATCAAACACGGGATCACTTGTTTAAATTCTCCCGGAACCGTTGACAGTGACTATCGCGGAGAAATAAAGATCATACTCATTAACCTGTCAACCGAA
>JBIQMJ010000457.1:0-2927 GCA_044463445.1 Segetibacter koreensis | reverse complement strand
TTTTTGGCCAGGAGAAAGAAGAGATAATGATTGAAGAATCCAGTGAGCCGGCTGAAACAACGCTTTTTGATTTAAGCATGTTGGAAGAACTGGAAGACAATGAATATTTGTCGCAAATGATTGAAATATTTTTAGAAATCACCCCATCAGAATTACGGGAAATCCAAAAGCAATATAAAGCAGGTGAATTTGAAAATGTTTCTAAAATTGCTCATAAATTAAAGAGCAGTTCAGGGCTGATGAAAGCTAATATACTGTTTAATGCTTTGGTAAAAATTGAAGAAGCTGGCAATGCCAAAAATAGAAATGAATTACAAAATTTAATTTCCAAAGCGGTCAATGCCTTTCATCAGTTGGAAGGCCCATTGAAAGAAAACCTGGAAAGAATAAAAACATCAATAAATATACATATTGTACAGAATACAAACGCCTAAACGAAACCCTTATGAAAATATTAGTTGCAGAAGATGAAATGATCATGTTAAAAACCATTGAACTCAGGTTAAAAAAAGACGGGCATGAGATTACGACCTGTATGGATGGGAGAGAAGCCCTCAAAAAAATTGAAGAAATAAATCCTGACCTGATCATTACGGATATTATGATGCCTTTTGCATCAGGTCTTGAAATAATTGAAACGGTAAAAAGAAAAATCAACAAACGAATAAAAATAATTGTTCTCTCGGCTATGGGCCAGGAAAACGTGGTGCTCGAGGCCTTCCAACTGGGCGCAGACGATTACATCACCAAACCTTTTAGTCCCAACGAACTATCCGTGAGAGTAAGAAGGTACCTGCCTGAAAATATGGTAGCCTGAGCTAAACAGGAATTTCAATGAAAATTTTTATTCATAATAGCTTTTTAAGTTTAAATGCCTATTCATTTATTTGGATAATGTATTTTTTTCTTTTGCTGATGATACTGGTTTTCGCCTTTGTCCTGATTTTTTCATTTCATAAACGTACGTCAGAAAATAAAAGAAAATTGTGGCAGGAAAAGATCGCGGATATTATAAGCCATGCTGTTTTTTTTGAAAATGGAAGTGAAGCAATATTTAAAATCCAACCCGTAGAAGAATTACTTTTGAAAAACGCGTCATTCAGGCAATTTTTTATCGACGGAATTATTTACGCAAAAAAAAATTTATCCGGAGCGCCGACCGGCAATTTGATAACGCTCTACGAATTGATGAAGTTTGATGCGGATGCGTTGCAAAAGATTAAAAATAAGAAATGGCATATCAAGGCAAAAGGCATCCAGGAACTGGCGGTAATGGCACAGGTAAAATATGTAAAAGAAATTTTCAGACTTACCAATGACTCACATGAACTCGTTCGCAATGAGGCTCAATGTGCACTTATTAATTTTTATGGTTTTACAGGATTCCGTTTTCTCAATGTTATGATCTATCCCGTAAGCCAATGGCAGCAGATTCAACTTTTATATTTTGTCCATGATTTGCATTCTGCTGATCCAGATCAAATAATGAAATGGCTGAAATCAAAAAACAATTCTGTTGTTTCAATTGCCATACGCCTTGCTTCTCTTTGTGATTGCAAAGAGGTTTATAAGGAAGTAATTCATTGTTTAAAAAATTGCGAAAGTCAGATACAACTGAATGCGCTTGAATATTTGAAAAAAATAAACAGCGATGATACCGCGGATGAAATCATCCGCTGCTATGCCTCATCCGAAAAAATAATTCAATTGGAAATTCTTTCGGTTTTGAAGGAAACGGGTAATGAAAAACATATAAATTTTTTGCTGGTGCAACTTAGGCATTCTGATCACACAATAAAGCTGGCCGCAGCGAAGACCCTGTCTTGCCTCCATCCTTCGGGGCTGGCATTTCTTCATTCGGATTTATTAGCGGATGAATTTCCATGGAATGCTATTTTTAGTCAAATTGAGAATGAAAGAGCGGCATGACCATCCAATCCTTTATATTTTATTTTTTAACTACGGGCATATTTATATATTCAATAGTGCTCTTTTTCTTTTACATTTTTATCGGCGTATATTCTACCGGTGAAGTAAAAAAATATTTACGTTCCAATAGCTTCGCCGATTTTCGCATTCCTGCCGTTTCTGAACATCTTCCCGGAATTAGTATTGTGGCGCCTGCTTATAACGAAGCGGCAAATATTGTGGAAAATGTAAGATCTCTGTTGTCTATTCATTACAATGCACTTGAGTTAATCATTGTGAATGACGGCAGCAAGGACGATTCTCTTCAGAAATTAATGAAGGCTTATGATTTATATAAGGCCAACTTTTTTATCAATGAACAAATTCCTACTAAAAAAGTAAAAGGAATTTACAAAAGCAATAATCCGGTTTTTAATAAACTGTTGGTGATTGATAAAGAAAATGGAGGAAAAGCTGATGCATTAAATGTGGGAATCAATGCCTCATCTTATGAATATTTTGTTTGCCTTGATGTCGATTGCGTGTTGGAACAGGATGCTTTGCTTAAAATGATAAAACCTTTTCTTGAAGAAACAAAAGTCAGGGTAATTGCTTCTGGTGGTGTAATCAGAATTGCAAATGACTGCAAAATCGAGAATGGGAAATTAGTGGAAGTAAGATTGCCCAAAAGATTTTTGACGAGAATGCAGACACTCGAATACATTCGTTCTTTTTTGTTGGGAAGAATGGCCTGGAGCCGTTTGAATGGCTTATTGCTGATTTCGGGAGCCTTTGGCGCCTTTGACAAAGAAATAGTAATTAAATGCGGCGGTTACAGCACAGAAACCGTTGGCGAGGATATGGAGTTAATTGTAAGAATGCGCCGCTACATGGAAGAACGCAAACTGTCTTATAAAATTACCTATATTCCCGATCCATTATGCTGGACGGAAGCGCCCACCAATTATAAAATACTTGGAAGACAGAGGAACCGGTGGACAAGGGGAACCATAGAAACT
>JBIQMJ010000456.1:0-2940 GCA_044463445.1 Segetibacter koreensis | reverse complement strand
CACAATTGATTGCGGCAAATGAAAAGAAGAGCATTGTTAAATAAATTTTGTACTTCATGGCTGATGTTATGATTTGTTGGTTACTGTTTTTCAAAATAATAATTGGTACTATTTCTTTGTTCACTATTGTTTACGCGCGATATAATATTACCATTTCATTTAAAGATTTGTTGGATATGCTACCATAAATTTCCGTTCATATAAAATAAGAATCGTCAATATTTGTTTGTTTACTATAAATAGAAAAACTTTTCTAATCTTTATTTCTTCACAACAAATTTATAATCGCCACTACCTATATTAAACACTACACTTTTCTTATCCGCAATAACAAATGGAATGCCCTCAGGCTTTTTGCCATTTACAAGAACATTGTTTGCTGAACTTGCGGGTACGTAAACCAAAGCTTTGCTATTGCAAGGCACGGTTATCTTCCACGAAAATTGATCATCGCTCTTCTTCCATTCGCTTTTAATAACGCCATACATTGAATGATACGCCGCTTTTACATAAGTAAGACTATCAACAAATGCCGGCTTCATTACAATTACCTTAAAACCTGGATGCGAGGGTAATGTTTTAATTCCTGCAAGATCTTCATACATCCACACAATCAGATCGCCAAGCAACATGACATGATTTTGAGAATTCATTTTTGGATTAGCCGTATTGCCATTCCACAATTCCCAAATGGTGGTGGCACCATTCGCAACCATATAACCCCAGCCGGGGTAAGAGGTGACTGTCGCAAGCCGATACGCAATGTCGGCGCGGTGATAATAAGTCAGCCACCGCATGAGCCATTGCGTCCCAATGACACCGGTGCTAATATGGCCGTTGCTTTCATTCATTATTTTATCAGCAATGTGTTGAAAAACGTTTTCATTTTCACCATCAGGAACCAGGTCAAAAGCCAACGGAAGAATATTAGCAGTGACGGTATTATTGCTGTAACTTTTTGTTTGTTGGTTATAAAAAGTTTTATTGAATGCCTCTTTTATTTTTGCCGCCAGCAATGCAAATTCTTTTGCGTCAGTCTTCTTTCCTGCGAGCTTTGCAAACCGCTGCATTAGTTGCAGCAGGTGATAATAAGTAGCGGACGCAAGCAATTTCGGATCGGTAATTCTTGCAGGATCTTTTGAATGAATGAGTTCCGGTGATTCCGGTGGAACGCACCAATCACCATAACTGTCTTTTGAAAATAAATAATCCTTCATGTATTTATTCTTCATGTAAGTCATCCATTTTTTCATCGAAGCATAATGCTTCACAACAGCTTTCTTGTCGGCAAATTGATTGTAGAGCATATCGGCCACCATCAGGTAAGTGGCAGGCCAGGTAACATCATCTTTATAGTAATACCAAAAGTTTGGCGCCACATCAGGAATGCTACCTTCAGCAGTTTGTGATTCTTCAATATCATCAAGCCACTTGACATATAATTTTTCGTTATCAAAAATAAAACTCTCCCCATAGGCGCCTGTTGCACGGTCGCCAAGCCACGGCTGGCGTTCATTTCGTTGGGGACAATCAACAGGCATTCCTTTATAATTGGACCTGATTCCCCAATAGGCATTTTGATAAATGTGGTTGATCGTTTTATTGGAAGTTTCAAAACTGCCAATGGTTCTCATATCATCATAAACCACTTCGCCAACAAAATCATCTAGCGAGGGCGTGCCTGGATAACCTGTTATTTCTACAAAGCGAAAACCATGAAAAACAAAAGCCGGGTTCCATGTTTCTTCGCCGGTTCCTTTAAGGATATATACATCGGTAGCCTTTGCATCCCTCAAATTTTCACGGTACAATTCCCCATCCGGCTGAAGGCTTTCTGCAAATTTCAAAGTCACTTTATCGTTCCTCTTTCCTCTCACTTTTATCTTCAGCCAGCCTGCCATATTTTGTCCCATATCCAAAATATATTTCCCTTCATAAAGTTTTGTGATAGAAACAGGCTTTACCGTTTGCATCACTTTCATATTTTCATTCATTTGCGCCTCTACCTTTCCTCCGGGAGATTTTACCAGTTGTGCTTTCAGCCATTTGCTGTCATCGTAGCCGGGATTATCCCAACCGGACAATTCTTTTGTGGCATCATATTCTTCACCATCATATTCGTTATTTGCGCGAATAGGGCCGTTCGCCGTAACTTTCCAAGTCTCATCACTCACAACATATTGCTTTGAGCCATCTTTGTATTCAATCTCTAATTGCAAAAGCATTTTAGGAAAACCGAATGTGTGCCACTTCTTTGGCTTGTAGTTCTGGCGCATGGCGAAAAATCTTCCATTGCCTAAAACGGTTCCCATCGCATTTTTACCATCTTTTAAATTACCGGTAACATCAAAAGAGTTGTACTTCACCGCCTTTTCGTAATCAGTTGGCGAAGGAGCTAAAACCTGGTTGCCGATTCTATTTCCATTAATATACAATTCGTACAATCCTAACCCGCAGACATAAACTGTTGCACGTTTAATTTCTTTTTTCAAAGTGAACTCTTTTCTGAAATATCGTGCAGAAAGCCGTGCGATTTTTGTAATGCTATCCCATGGAAATGACCGATCAAGCCCTGTCCATTTTGCCTTCCATTCGGGGCGGTGCAACAAACCCATGCTCCAATAAGCAGCAGCGCTCCAATCGCTTTCGCCTTTATTTGTATAAACTCTTACCTTCCAAAAATATTGCTGGGTACTCTTAAGTACGGGCCCATTGTAGTTTACATTAATGGATGCATCAGAAGAAATTTTTCCTGAATTCCAGATATCCGGTTTATTGCCGTTCAATTTTTCAAGAGAAGAAGCGACTATAATTTCATAAGCCGTTTGTTGAACGTTTCTTTCGTCAGAAATGATTTCCCAACTAAGCCTCGGTTTTGTTGCATCAATACCTTCGGGATTCACCAGCATTTCGCAACGAAGGTTTTGCAATTGAACGACT
>JBIQMJ010000455.1:0-2947 GCA_044463445.1 Segetibacter koreensis | reverse complement strand
TTAACTCATGTGGTTAATAAAAAAAAACTGAAAGGAAAAGCAAAGGCAATGGTGGTAACACAAAGTATTGAAACAGCTATCCGGTATTATTTTGCCTTAAAGAAAATCATAGAAAGTAAGGGAAATCCATTCAAGATTGCAGTAGCCTTTTCCGGAAAGAAAATTGTTGGAAGTATTGAATACACCGAAGATATTATTAATAACTTTTCAAAGCATTTAGATAAAGCAAAACCGAGCGATCCCAACTATATCAGCGATACCATTGCCCGTTATTTTGATATGGATGAATACCGGATGCTCGTCGTGGCCAATAAATATCTTACCGGGTTTGACCAGCCGAAATTAACAGCCATGTATGTTGACAAGAAATTGCAGGATGTCATGGCAGTACAGGCACTTTCGAGGTTAAACCGTTCTGCAAATAAATTAGGAAAAAGAACGGAAGACTTGTTTGTATTGGATTTCTTCAATACCACAGAGGAAATCAAAAAGTCATTTGATCCATTCTATACTGCAACTACTTTAAGCAAGGCGACTGATGTAAATGTACTGCACGAATTGAAAGCGCATTTGGATGATGTGGGCGTTTATGAATGGTCGGAAGTAGAAGATTTTAATGACAAATATTTTAAAGGAGTAGATGCCCAGCAATTAAGCCCGATCATTGATGTTGCCGCAGAAAGGTTCAATACTTCACTCGAACTTGAAGAAAAGCAAAAAGCTGATTTTAAGATCAAAGCAAAGCAGTTTGTAAAGATATATGGTCAAATGGCAGCTATAATGCCGTACGAGGTTTTGAATTGGGAGAAGCTTTTTTGGTTCCTTAAATTTTTAATTCCTAAACTCATTGTTACTGACCCATCCAATGAAATAGATGAACTATTGGATTCAGTTGATCTGAGCACTTATGGGTTGGAAAGAGTGAAACTAAATACAAACATTGGATTGGACGCCTCTGAATCAGAACTCGATCCGCAAAATCCAAATCCACGCGGCGCTCATGATAGTGAAGAACAACGCGATCCGCTTGATCTAATCATTGCAAGCTTTAATGAGCGATGGTTCCAGGGATGGGAAGCGACACCTGAGGAACAAAGAGTAAAGTTTGTAAACATCGCTCAGAGCATGAGAATCCATCCCGATTTTAAAGAAAAGTATTCTGAAAATCCGGACGTTCAAAACCGGGAAATAGCTTTCAGAAAAATCTTTGATGAAGTCATGGGCAAACAAAGAAAGAACGAACTGGATTTGTATCGTTTGATGGCGAAAGATGAAGGTTTTAAACAAGCGATGCTGGATACGATAAAGAGGATGCTGGCGGCGTGAGGGGCATTATTTTTACAAACTTTTATAACAGGAAATTGTGTGTCAGGGATAATCAAGTCCATTACAAATGAAGAGAAATATAATCCTCCAAATCTATTGCCGGTCTTCTATTCGCACTTATTCAAATGAAATCCAAATTCAAATGTGAAATTCCTGATGAATAAGGGAAGAAATCGGCTTATTATGGTGACGGATTTATCTTTAAGCGGGAGTTCTGTCCTTGTTTGATTAAACCAATTTTTGCACTATCTGTGATGGAAAATTTTGGATATAAATCATCTTTCGTGTGTGGTATTCCATCTTCTCCGGATGAATACAAGGTATATTTGTCTCCTGATTTTTGATAATTAAATTCCTCATTTTGATTATCCTGATTAAAACGAATAGGATCAACTATTGACGCCGATGTGTCATCTCTCAAAAGCTGTTTTAAACTGTCAGGATATTCCCCATGCTGTAACTTATAAAATTCAATATTTTTTACTAAAGTGTTTAACTCAATCTGCGATAATGAAACATAGCCGTTTCTGATAAATGATATATGTTTGGAGGCATAGGGAATAGTTTCAATAAAAACAACCGTCCAGACAATGCCAGCAACACCAATTAATGAGAACCATTTATCCTTATACTTAAATATTCCAAATAATAAGATCGCTAAACCTGCATAAGCACTAAGAATTGGAGCCAAACATATCAAGCCTACTAAATAAGGAGGTTTACTTTTTTTGCTAAATTTCCTTAAAGAGGCATTTAATACTTCTCGCGCTTTAATAATACCAGATTCAATAATTCCTAAAAAATCAATTTCTTCATCTTTTGAAGCAAAAGAACGTTTAGGAATAAGCAAACTGCTTTTGTCTATTAGCTGAATTTGAATGCAATTGTTGTATGCTTTAACTGCCCTGATATTTAGCCAATCCCATTCGAAAGACTTACCTGATGATTCGATAATTATTCCAGAGTCTGCAACAATTAATTTTACCCTTTCTAAAAGACCCTTGTTTTTAGCGATTGATTTATTAAGGCGTCTTATTGCAATTAAGTATGGACGCAGATAAAAAATTAAAAAAAATACTGTAACTATTAAAAAGAATAAGATAATATGCCAATCATAAGTCCCCAGAGTAATACTAAAGGCAAAAATCAAACAAACTAATACTTCAATCCAACCTCTTTTTTTTAGTTTATCTACAAAATATGATTTATAAAAACTGTGGTAGTCTGTTTTGGTATTTTGATATTCAATTTCCATTATTCTATTTGCCAAAATTATGAAAGCAGTTTACGATCATAGAGAACACCTTTTAGTTTGAACTGTTCTCAAATATATAATTAAAACTTCATGGTTGCAATAGATATGGCCGATTTTGTACACCCTGGCCCAACTTCACTAACTGTCTACACTTTTTTTTTTAAGTAGCAATAGACACGGGAATATAAATATTCTATTTAAAAAAAAATTGTTCAATTCCTTTTACCTTTTTCGTGATGTCGAATTCGATAGGTATTTCCAGTTGTCGTCAAAGTTCTAAATTCATTCTCTAACTCAGCCTCATCTATGGAAAACCAATTGTGAATAAACAGAAGATAATTTCAAAAAAAATAAAGTCTATAAATT
>JBIQMJ010000454.1:0-2953 GCA_044463445.1 Segetibacter koreensis | reverse complement strand
GCAACCAATCATAGGAACGCCACCGCTGGTACCGGTGCCTAAAAAGGTAATTCGAAGATCAGGATAGCTCACTTTTCAAAGCTATAAAATATTTGGGAGAGCGGGTTTAATGAGAAATTTTAATATCTGCTATTGAACCTGTTTTTCGGGGGTTTCAGTTTTTGCTATCACTTCATCATAAAGTTTTTGAGAATCATGGGTAAGCGCGTCATAGTTAATAGCTAATGAAGGTATGATCTCCATCAAGGTATTGATTCTTCCTTCCGGGATGAGGAATTTATTGAGAACTACCACCTTTTTATCTTCCAGAATGCAAAAGCCGCTTTGAAAAGAACCTCTTTCGTAACGAAAAATATAGCCAGCTTCGTCCAAAATCTTTTCAAGTTTATTTAATGTGGTTTGATTATATTTCAAAAGCGAATAACTTATTGAAACAAATTTACGATAATGATCGTAAAAGGCTGGCAAACTTTTTAAATTTGAGCATCTTGACCATGTGTCAAAAAAAATAAGAGCTAAATTTGTGCTCTAAAATTGAAAAGATATTGGCTGACATTATTCGTTTATTGCCCGAAAACATTGCCAACCAGATAGCAGCGGGAGAAGTGATCCAACGACCGGCAAGCGCCGTAAAAGAATTGTTGGAAAACGCGGTAGATGCGGGCGCTACAGAAATTCAGCTTTTTGTAAATGATGCAGGCAAAGCGCTGGTGCAGGTGATCGACAATGGAAGAGGGATGAGCGAAACCGATGCGAGGATGAGCTTTGAGCGTCATGCTACTTCCAAAATAAAAAATATAGACGACCTGTTTCATATTAAAACGATGGGTTTCCGGGGAGAAGCTTTGGCCAGCATCGCCGGTGTAGCGCAGGTAGAATTAAAATCAAAAAAACCAGAAGAAAGCGTAGGCACTTTTATAGAAATTGAAAACAGTGTGGTGAAAAGGCAGGAGCCTGTAGCCATGAATGGAGGCACGAACATCTCTATGAAAAATTTATTTTTTAATGTGCCTGCCAGGAGAAATTTTTTAAAGAGCAACGCTTCTGAACTCCGGCACATTGTAGATGAATTTATCAGGGTGGCAATGGCTTTTCCTTCTTTATTTTTTTCACTTACTTCCAATGGCCAGGAAGTTTTTCATCTTGAAAAAGGGCCCTTAAAACAACGGATCCTTCAAATACTGGGAAACAGCTATTCTGCCAAACTTGTGAGCGTGAAAGAAGAAACGGATTATATGAACATTTATGGTTTTGTGGGAAAGCCTGATACGGCAAAGAAAACCCGCGGAGATCAGTATTTTTTTGTTAACAACCGGTTTATAAAAAGCGCTTACCTGAACCATGCTGTAATGAATGCCTTTAGCGATATGATTGCCAAAGACAGTTTCCCGATGTACACCTTGTTTATTGACATTGATCCGTCACGGCTTGATATCAATGTACACCCCACCAAGCAGGAAATAAAGTTTGAAGATGAAAAAATAATCTACGCTTTTGTGCAATCCGCGGTAAAACATGCGCTGGCGCAATACAGCGTAACGCCTACCCTTGATTTTGACCTGGATGTTTCTATTCAGCAAACGGATGCGGTCAGCAAGCCTTTTACTCCCGAAAAACAATTTTCTGCTACCGGCACTTCTCTTTATAAAACTTTTTCTCAAAAAAACCAGGCGCATTTTATAGAATCGAAAAGCGAACTTAAAAGTTGGGATGAGAATCTGTTGAAATCAAATTATATTGATCCATCTTCTGCAGAGAAACAGGAATTCAAAAATAGCCGATTGGAGCATTCCCATTCGCCATTGAGAGAAATATTTTTAGCTTCTCCTGAAAAAAAACCTGCTTCAGGAACTTTTCTTCAACTTCAAAAAAGTTTTATTGTTGCAGAAAATGAAAATGGTTTTATATTGATCCATCAGCAGAATGCGCATGAAAGGATTTTGTATGAGCGGTTTACAGAGGCGATGCAAGGGAAGCCTATTTCGGTTCAGAGGAGTCTTTTTCCTGCTACTATTGAACTGGCGCCTGCAGATGCAGTTTTGCTGGAGGAACTCCTGCCTGATCTCAGGATTCTTGGTTACCTGGCAGAACCTTTTGGAAAAAATGCTTTCATTATCCAGGGGTCACCGGCCGATGTCCCGGATGGAAATGAAAAAAATTCTTTGGAAAAAATCCTGGAGCAGTATAAGCATTTTAACATGGACATCAGTTTCAGCAAAAGAGAAAAATTACTTCGGTCTATGGCCTGGCAGCAGTCGGTAAAAGCGGGCATATTTTTATCAGAAAAAGAAATGGAAAAACTGGTGGAGGATTTGTTCAATTGTAAGGTAAACAACATTACACCGAATGGTAAACCTGTTTTCCTTGAATTTAAAAAAGAAGAGATCGATAAGATGTTTGGAAGATAAAAATCAGTAAAAAATAGTATGGCAATCGGTTTATTCCTTTAAAAACCAGACGATTTATTATAAAAATAAGGCCCCGTTTCCGGGGCCTTCCTACAAAAATCAGATTGTAAAACAAGTATCTTTATTGAATCGGAGAGGGTTTCTGCACCTGCTTCATATAAGTGCTGTCCCAATTTCCTTCCACCTTTACCTGGCCCACTGCACCAAATGCAACGGCCTTAATCAGGTTGTGGTTTACAAAGGTGTAATTGTGTGGCTCCCTGAATTTATATAGAACTGCAGCAGCAGAACCTCCGGGGACAGCCCAGGTTTCAAAATCAGTATAAGGCCTGTTATTAAATTTTCCACCAGGCCAGTAAAGGTCTGCGTGTCCTCCAATGAGGTGAAAACGGCTGTCATTGTTGGCCTCGGAAGTAATAAATAATACTTTATCGCCCACTTTTGCCGTCATGGCATTTTTGCCCATAAGTGAACCGACCTTACCATTGAATACAATATAAGTAGGCATTAATGTTTTCATTTGATCTCCCACCGCCTCGACACTT
>JBIQMJ010000453.1:0-2958 GCA_044463445.1 Segetibacter koreensis | reverse complement strand
GCTAATCAACTTATTCAGTCTTCTTCAATAAAGAATTCCCAATGGCACATTCAAGGCAAAGCTTGTTATCACAATAATGATTTTTTAGCTGGATGAGTGATTGGGAATCAAAAGAATTTTTATTGGCATAGCCAATGTTTTCAAAGCCTTTGGTAATAATGTTTTTTTCGGGCGGAATTTCTTCCAGCCATTTGATGGCTTTTTCTTTATACCGTTCATCATTATGGTGAAGGCCATAACAAAACACAATTGGCACAACGGTATTGATAAGAATATTTTCAATCATTTGCCTGCCAAGCCTCTTTTTTTTATAAGAGCTTTGCTCGTCAAAAATGTAATGATAATGCCAGTAATCATTGGCTTCGAGGTCAAACATTTTTTTCAATTCTTTCACCGGCTCAGTTTCTTTTACTTTAGAAAATAAATGCTCGCTTTTATGAATCAGCATGGCCAGTTGCGCAAGGCGTATTGTTGGAAAATTAGCAGGCCTCATTCTCAGGAAATGCAAGCCTTCTTCAAGAGGATATAATTGGTATTTTTTCTTGTAAAATTCATATTCCTTTTTCAGCATGGCCGGATACTTTTCTTCAAAATCATTTTCGAGCAAGCCTGCCTGGCCAAATAGCAGAGCTTCAAGTTGAATGATACTGTTTTTGTGTTTAACCAAAAGTGCTAACGGTAATGATTGTGCAATTTTTTTAAAGGCATCACGGTTTATTTTCAAACCAAAATTTGCTGCGATCAGCCACCAAAATGTTTCTTCCCAATGAAAATTGGTTTGCTGTAATACCTTGATAATAATTCCTGACTTCGATAACAGCCTCTCTGCTGCAAGTCTCTGTTTCCAGGCTGTCAGGCTGAGTTCGCCGATAGATATTGTAAGTTTTTCGCATGCAATAAAAGACGAATTTTCCATCAGTTGACGGTATCGCTCCAATAATAATTTTGAAACCCGGCTTTGCAGTTCAAGTGTGGGTAAATCATTCTCATAGGCATCTTTTATTTCCTGGTCATGATGCCACACAACATGAAGAATGATATTGTCATAATTTTTATCTGACGAATGATTATGTCGTTTCCAATCTGAAGATTGGATATGAATTTCCACATTGCCTGCCCATGTGGTTTCATTGATTTTAATTTTCGCATCAGCAAAATCAGGTCCCTGGCCGTGATTATGAATTCCCGGATGAATTACAGATATCCGGTCGCCATTGGTGCAGCGCATTTCATTATGATTGTAATACTGAAATCGCCAGATGTATTGAAGAATATCTTCTCTCATAGCAATTGTATGGAAATTAAAAAATGATATTAAAAATAATGAATAATCCGGGATATAAAGAGAATGAAAATTCTTGCAATAAAAATTACAGTAAATGAAGAAATTATTTGAATTTTCCTTTACTTTTGGCTCCTTTTAAAAATCTAAAATATTTATGCCCGGGTGGCGAAATTGGTAGACGCACTGCCTTCAGGTGGCAGCATTCGCAAGGATGTGCTGGTTCGAATCCGGTCCCGGGCACTCTCAAAATAATAAAGTCTTGTATTTAAAATGACAAGGCTTTTTTTATTAAATCTGGTCAATTTAAAACATTGCTACTTTCGTTATCAATTTAAGAATTTACCTTTTTGTTTGTTTACTATTATAGTATTTATTCTTGCGGCTGGATATCAGTAGTGGGAGGAATGTCTTTATTGATCACGGGACTGTTTACCTTTTCTTGTTGCGGGATGTATTTGTAATATTCTTTATCCTTTATTTTCCCAAAAATTACGAGAGCTAAATAAACTGATGCTATAAGGCTAAGATAAAAACCAAAGGCCAGAACATCAGTCACTCCCGGGGACATATCCCGCAACTGGCTTGACATGTTGTTATACATTCCTTCCATTCCTGAAGGGATTTCAGGTTTCATTTTAAAATAAAGCCCCACAATTCCAATAATAAAATAGGCAGCGGGCAGAAGATGGGCGAGCTTGAAATATTTGGAAAATTTTTTGTCTCCTGTAATATTCTGATACAATATAAGCGCCCCGCTCGCAGGTACAAGAATAGCGAGAATCATAAAAAATCGTTGAGGGCCATGAATAAAATAGGCAAACAGGCCGGGCGAAATTCCGTTGGAAGTAATAGAAGCTCCGGACATAGATAATGGAGTTATGCTTACCCAAGGAAAGAAATAAAAAAGCACCAGGATTGCGGCGGCAATATTCGTACCTGTAAATTTGATTTTGCTCATACTAATGAAGGTTTATGATGAAGAAATAATTAAGCCCTAAAGAGTAATTATTGTGATTTTCATTTCACCAGCCTGTCAGAGCAGCAGTGGCATTTTCTTATTAAATTTTCTTTAGAGGGAGGGTTTATTAAATAATAAAATGCTCAACGAATATAAAAATTTCTTTTTATATCAGAAATTAAATCTTTAAAAATAAAAAGGATAAAAAGCAATTAGATTTTAGTTTTATCTTCTAATGATAGGCTAAATCCATACAAGTTCAGTCTCATGATCTCTCTTTTGTTTTTCCGGGTGATCATTAAAAAATTTACATCAAATTTCAATATGACCACAAGCATAACGCCTTATGATTCCCCTCATAAAATGAACAAAAAAGTGATGCTAATATTGTGCCCGGAATATTTAAAAAATCTACGGATGAAAAGGAAATTCCACTAATCTTTTTTTAATAGTTTTTGTAATGATCATCCTGAATCAAACTATCAAAAACATAAGAACTGCCGGAATAGCCCTGATGCAGATTTGTTATGATCTTTTAACTCAAACAATATCTGACCGTTATGGTGTACCGAATTTGGATCAATTCACGAAGCGAAAATGACAACATAAAAAAAAAATTACTTCTACCTATTAATCAATTTTAACTTCAATCTATCAAAATGAAAAAGAATCATTACTGGCTCCAGGCCCTGATAATCACTGCTTTTCTGAGTGG
>JBIQMJ010000452.1:0-2978 GCA_044463445.1 Segetibacter koreensis | reverse complement strand
GTGCAAGGCTAAGTATGCCGCCTATCAAAAATTCTTTGCTTTGAAAATGATAACCGGTAAAACCTGCGATAGGATAAGCAAATGCCCACCACAAATGCGACCAGGCAAAGTGTGCTCCGTAAATTTTACCATGCTCTTCTTTAGGAAATTTTTCAGCAATTAATATCAAGGAAGGCATTTCGGCAAGCGTTTGACCAAACCCGGCCATTAACCATAAAATAAGCAATGGGACAAAAACAACGTAATTGGCAAAAGCGATGGACAGGCAAACCAATATGCCCCCAGTAAACAAAGAAAAAACCCGGTTTTTTGATTTATCAAAATTTCCTGAAGCAAACGCTGCTATTGCTGCACCGACGCCAAATGCAGCCATTACATATCCATACTGCTTATCTCCTGAATGTAATTGACCTTTTACAAAACCGACTGTATTCACTAATATTTGCGCTCCCGCAATTGCAGAAACTAACTCTATCAATAATGCAAACCTAACCGCTTTATTTTCGAATAGCATTCTGGTTCCTTTTACAATATCAGTCCATACCTTAGGCCTTACCAAATTTCTTCCCTCATCTTTTATTATCAACGTAGGTAAAGTCAAAATAATAACGGCAGCAATAATAAATGAACCGGCATCTACAAAAAAGATTTCCCGTGCCCCAAGCCATGCGGCAATTGCTCCTGCAAGTCCAGGGCCCAAAACACCAAGTAATTGTTCGGTTGCATTAGATAAGGCAATGCCGGAACTATATACTTTTTCGTCTTTTATAGATTGTGGAATTGCCGCCTGGTAAGCAGGTGTAAAAAAGGCATTAAAAATATTAAGGAAGAAAATCAGCAAATAAATCTGCAATGCGGTTGTTACAAATGGCAGGCAAGCCACTATTGCCATTCTTACAAAATGAGTAGTATAAAGGATTTTTTTTCTGTCGATTCTATCAGCAATTACGCCTGCGTAGGGGCCGAAAACAATGAAAGCAACTACTCTTAATGTTAAAGCTGTAGCAAGGATGGGGGCAGAATGACTTCCTCCAAATTGGAAAGCCAATAAGGCAATGCCAACCCAGGTAAAAGCATCACCTAAAAGGCTGATTGTTTGAGAAAGATAAAGTTTTAGAAATACTTTTTCTTTCAGTGCGCTAAACGGATTTGTCATTCATTGCTGGTTTGAATATAAATTTCTTCTGCCGGATAATTCATATTCTCCAAACATGTACCAGTTATGCTTTTATCTAAAAGAATATTTATTGTCCAAAGGGTTTTTGATTTGCACAACTAATATTTTCTCCGGGCGGCACATTGAAATATTTACAGAAATACAGGTAATAATCATACCGGTACTGAGTTTTGGGTAATGAAGTTCCGGTACCACATTCTACACCACCATTGATTACATTTACCGTTGCGCCAAAGCCTGGCATTCTTCCTTTTAGTGTATCGTTGGCTGTAGGAATCCATTTTCCAATCATTATATCATGACACGATGGTTTTGGAAATTGGGGCGTCATCCAAAACCAAATCGCTGATGCAAAAGAAAGGACAGGATCTTTTGATAATAATTCAGGATGTTGTAATAAAGTGTCTTTGCTTCCAAACCATGCCTCACTAAATTGGCCATAATTATAATTCCAGGTTAATTGCTTGGGGCCACGGCCATAATAATATTTCCCTTCTACACCCGAATAATTTTTCTTTGAGGTATCGTTATAAAAATTATTTTTATCAATATTCTTTTCTTCCAGAAAATACAATCCCCATTTGAAATAACCACCGGGAGCGGTTGGCCAGCCACCGCTTGTTTCCTGAGCAATGTTTGCAAGAAAAGCAGCTAATTCTCTTTTTTGAATCGTTTCATCTCCTTCTGAAACAAAAGAAGGAAATATTTTTGCTGCGGCAACAAATGTTTTAAAAGAATAAAAATCAGGATTACTATTAATGGAATCTTTTAGCCCGTTTGCATACCTGTGCGGAAATAAATCGTTCCATTCTTTTTCATCGAGGTATTTGGTAACGTTTGTTTTGTTGCTATTAGGCAAAGATTCCTTTAGCGGCCGCGATGAACCAGTTTGTTGTGCGCATCCAGAATTAACCAGCAATAATAAAAGACAAAAAAAAGCTAAACTGCTTTTCATGACGTAATTCTTAGCCGGATATGCCTTTTGCTTTTGACCTTGCCGATTCATTAGTGATTTTTAAACATCTTCCTGTATGACAACAATCAAACCAGAAGATACAGTAACAAATTCCTGAAATTCTTCTTTATATTCTGCGTTTTGCTTTTTCTTTTAAATTTTGAATAAATATCATAATCTATTTCCCCTGATTTTCATCTCATAATTTTATTCTTAAAGCCACATTAAAAACTCTTCCATCCAACGGAGCATATAACTGCCTGAAGGTTGGATCGCTAACTGGTGGAATAACAATATTTTCAAATCGCGTTTGTCTTACATCAAACAAGTTTTCACAATTTGCAATTAAATCAAAATGAGTAAAATGCTTTTGTGCTATCAGACCGGCAGTAAAATAACTTCTTGTCTTTGTGTCCAGATCGCGAAACATTGATGATACATAGTATCCTTCGAAGGCAACAGAAAAGTCATCTTCTTTTTCATAAATGATGTCAATATTTACTTTATTGTTTGGAGTTAACGGAACAAAAGATTGTACCACATTGTATTTTCGCCGTGCATCTATAAAACTATAACCAACAAAGAATTGTAACTCATCCAGAGTTAAACGAATGTTGGTTTCAAAACCTTTGGTTACTACTGGTTGGCTCTTATTCACAAAATGCAAAGTATCTAATACCAAAGGATTGTTTATTTGCGTAATAAAAAATGATTGATTGACCGCTACAGAACTTTCATCGTCTAATATCTTTTTATAATTAAAATCTAAATTTCCTCCAATAGATTTTTCAGCATTAATATTTTTTGATAATGGCTCAATCTTATTGATACCCACCTCCTCTGCCT
>JBIQMJ010000451.1:0-2989 GCA_044463445.1 Segetibacter koreensis | reverse complement strand
GTTTCACTCCCATGGAACGGATGGATTCTTTTTTTCAAAAGAAATACACACTTTCTCAGTTATTGATACCAACACCGCACTTTACGGCGAATCAACAAACTGTTGATTTGAAAAATAAAAAAATTAACCTGGTTTACGATGGGAAACAATCTCCTGAAATGAATGCGGCCATTACACTGCTCCGCGAAAGGTTCTTTAAGATCTATAACGATTCAGTGCAGGTAGAAAAAACTCAAAAAGATGCCGCAGATCCAAAAAGGTTTCAAATTATATTTTTAGATCAGGCAAATAAGGGTAGCACTGAATTTGCTCAAGCGTATCGTTCCATAGGCGATAAGGACCAGGGCTATTTTATGCTGAAAAAATTAAATAAGATTTATATCGGGGCCAATAAACCGTCCGGTTATTTTTACGCCGTAAGCAGTTTATGTCAATTGATCAATTATGAAAATAAAACACTTGATTATGTAGATATTACCGATTATCCGGATTTCACCGGCCGTTCAACAATACTAATGGGGTTTCAGAATAAGTGGGAAATGCAACAAAATAATAAGCTTTCAGATTCGGCCTTGAACCAGAGACTACTCGACCGCAACAAAAACCTTGAACGGCAAATAAAGGATATTGATTTTTATGCCTTCTATAAGATCAATTTACTTTATGATAATTATTTTTCAAATAGTAAGCGATGGTGGTTGCCGGGAGAATTTTATAGTACCTACTATTCAAAGATCGGTGACAGATGCGCACAATATGGTCAGGTAATGAATACGGCAGTACAGGTTAATCCTTATTATCACATTGATATGGAGCAAGGGGTCGATACGCTTACCGATTCATTAAAGAATATTTTTTCCCACGGTACCGATGATGGGTTCCGGAAAGTTCTAAATGTACTAAAGCCTGCTTTGGAAGCCGGTGCTAAAACTGTTATGGTGTGCGCAGACGATTATGTTCCTCATATAGGATCTCAGCGTGGCGAATACACATTATTTTCCAAATCGGATATATCAGAATTTACCAATCTTGCATCTGCTCAATACTATTTGCTCAATAAATTGAACAGATGGCTAAAGGAACACTATGGCGATATTCGTTTGGAATTTGTTCCACCTCAATACAATAATTTATTTGTTGATTATACCCGCGGAACTGCCGAATCCTATTTTCATGATCTGATGGGACATTTGGATCCCGACATTGTGATTGTCTGGACGGGAAATACGATACGTTCATTATCGTATGATGCGGCGGATATTTTCAGATTTACAGAACTGATAAAAGAGAAGCCAATGGTGTGGGACAACTCTCCTTATGCAAGAATGGTGGAATCAAAGAACGGTGGGTACCCGACAAATTATCCTGAAAAATCGGTGCTATGCAATTTGTTTGAGCCATTTGATATTCAATATCCCGAAAATTTCCCTTCCTATATTGATGCTCACTATTACTCGAATCTCGGTGGGTTTGGAGAAATAAATAAAATCAAGTATTTGACTTTTGCTGATTTTTCATGGAATACAAGTGGCTACAACCCTGACTTTTCTCTTTATAAAGCACTTATACAATACGTTGGAAAAAACAACGCCCGGCTTTTACTAAAGTTCAACGATGCTTATTATCAATTTGTATCCCGCTGGAGTAAATTACGTATGGAAAAAGAGCACAATCGCTCATATGAATTGAAGGCAAGTGAATTAAAAACAGCACAGGAGGATATGGCTGAGATGAAAGCCGCATTTCATGCGTTGAATGTTATGGACAACAAAGCTCTGTATAACGAGCTGAAGAGCGTTATGACCGCAAAAATAGAAGCGTGGGATAAATTGACCCAAACAGCTATTCCTCAGACTTCTTTGAAAAAATAGTAAAATATATTTTGATGGAAAAGAAACTAAAAATAACTAATGGCCGGATTCTGACACCTTTCCGGATTATTCCAAATGGAACCGTAGTTGTAACCGATAATAAGATCACTGACATAATGGAGGGGAATGCAGACGTTGCCGGAGCATTTGAAATAGATGCGCAAGGACAATATATATCTCCTGGATTTATTGATATACATGTACATGGTGGTGGTGGAAGCGATTTTATGGATGGTACAGTGGAGGCATTTTTAAAAGTAGCAGAAACTCATGCTCATTATGGGACTACCTCTATGTTACCTACTACACTCACCAGTGAGACTGAAGAACTTTTTCATACTTTGGAAATTTATAAGGAGGCTAACAAAAAAAACCTTTTCGGTGCCCAATTCCTTGGAATTCATCTTGAGGGGCCCTATTTTGCATTGAATCAGAAGGGAGCGCAGGACCCGCGTTATATCCGTAATCCGGATCCGAAGGAGTATAAGGAAATACTTTCTCATTCATCGGACATCAGACGATGGAGCGCTGCTCCTGAGCTGGATGGCGCCATTGAATTTGCACGTTACCTTAAGTCAAAGGGAATATTGGTAGCGCTTGCCCATACTGATGCTGTCTATGAAGAGGCCTTACTTGGTTTTGAAAATGGATTTACTCTCGCCACTCATTTCTATTCTTGTATGAATGGGGTCACACGTAAAAATGCGTTACGCTATGCTGGTGCTATAGAATGTGCCTACTTAGTTGATGAAATGGATGTGGAGGTTATTGCGGATGGCATACACTGTCCGCCGCCACTTTTAAAATTAATTTATAAGATAAAAGGAGTTGACCGCACGGCATTGATCACCGATGCTATGAGAGCAGCTGGCATGCCTGAGGGAGAAAGTATTTTAGGTAGTCTGAATAATGGACTGAGGGTCATTGTTGAAGATGGAGTTGCAAAATTACCGGACCGGACTTCCTTTGCGGGAAGCGTGGCTACAACAGATCGGCTGGTACGTACGATGGTAAAGATGGCGGATGTTCCCTTGCTCGACGCGGTGAAAATGGCTACAAGAACTCCCGCTTCTATTCTCGGGATTTCTGATCAAAAAGGTTCTTTATTACCTGGTAAA
>JBIQMJ010000450.1:0-3008 GCA_044463445.1 Segetibacter koreensis | reverse complement strand
TATGGAAGATTGAAGCTTTTGGGAAAGTTCTCCCGCGAGCAGCAGTTCTCTTGCTTTTGCCCCAGTTTCATTAAGATTGTTATAATTGGTTCTGTCTAACTGATGCATCAGGCCATCCAGTTTAGAATGTAGCGAGTTTTGCGTAAGAAACTCTTCAAAGGCATAAGCTGTAGTTGCGAATCCATCAGGCACCGAAATGCCTTGTGAAGAAAGCTTTGAAAACATTTCGCCTAAGGAAGAATTTTTACCACCTACTTTGCCCGTATCGTGGATTCCGATTTCGCTGAATTTTTTTATGTACGTATTCATAATGATTAATTAATTGCCGAATGCATTGCCATTACAGGAACATGGGTATGAAGAACTAATTGTTTCGAAATGCTTTTATGGGCCAGCTTTTCCAATAATCCACGTTTTTTTGGCAAAGTGATCAACAGATCAATATTGTTTTTTTCAACAAAGCTGATGATGCTTTCATCAATATTTTCACCGGTAATTAAATGATACTGTGGTTTAAGAGGCGCCAGTATTTCCTGAAGCATGCCGGATTCAAAAACTAAATCAGGCTGATACAATTCTTCTTTACCTGAATTGATTACATGCAGTTCGGCATGGAAATCATTTACCAAACGTTTTATTTCATCAACAGGAGTTGAATCAAGTACTTTTTCGAAATCGCACGCGAGGCATATCTTTTTTATCTGTGAAAATCCGGCCTGAGGGGGAACGGTGATCAGTGGCCACACCAGATGTTTCATTGAATACAGGGTATGCCCGCCAAAAAGTACACGTTGCGCAGCGGTAGTTCCCTGGCTACCCATAACTACCGCATAGGGCTGCACCTGTTCACAAATATTTTTCAGCTCGGCATAGAATACCCCGACAAGGAACTGGCTTTCAATATTCACATGGCCATTTGTTCTTCTTAATAATTCTTTTTTTAACAGCGACAAAGATTCTTCAGCATCAGTTCTTATTTGATCTTCTCCTGCGGCAACTGGTATTTCAAGGTATGAGGTAGGTATTTGGTAAATATGTACCAGAAGCAAATTTGCGCCGATAGCGAGCGCCATGTCTGCTGCATAATTAGCTGCATTTGAGGCGGCATCTGAAAAATCTGTGGCTACAATTATAGTTTTCATAATAAAATATTTAGTAGTTTATAAATTTTTGCCTAACGCTATTTATTTCTATTCCTGCATATAATTATTAATGCCGGGCTCCTTCTCAAGGCCTTTCTACCGGAGGTTAAGGAAGAAAGGATTAAATAAAAAAACAGAGAATTTGTTTTTCTACTGTTCCCAATTTTTTTAGACTAACCATTTGCCTCCAGGCATTTTCTTAAGCCCGCAATGAAAGAAATTGACCGGCTTACAAAGCTAATTTGAACTGGCTCCCGGAACGGTGATAATTATCAATCGGGACATTGATTATTCTCATAGAATACCAATTAATGCGGCAATTTTTCTTGTGGAGAAAGTGGCAGGATATTGAACAAAAAGGAATTTGACTAAATCTTATTAATATTTAAAATTCATTTACCCGGATAATTTTTACCGGGCAGGCATGGCTTACTTTTTTTGCATCGGCGATAATTGAATGGGGAATGGATAAGATGGAAATATCTTTCTTTATAACAGATTTTATTAAGGTAGCTTTCCCATCTTTTTTTGACATGCGCCAGATTTCAGGCATCATTTCATAACAAATGCCACAGCCAATACATTTCTTTCTATAATGAATAATATTAGCCATTTTTTTCTTCAATGATTTTATACAATTTATCCTTAGCAGTTATTTTCTTTTCTATAGGAAAAGTAATAAGGTCGCCTCTTACGGCTCTTTCTACTTCTACCCCATTTGCCACCAGCCTGTTCATTTTTTCTTTCACAATTCCAAAATCAGGGCTTGTTACCAACAGCGTATCGCCCACAGCGATGCTTCCTGATTCCAAAATAAATTCGCCTACTTTTATTTTGGGAAAATACTTGCGGCCTTTTCCTACATATACTTTTTTTTCAGTGGCTGCCGATCCGGGATGTGTTGTCCATTCACCATATTCTTTTCCCAGATAATAGCCTTCCCAAAATCCGCGGTTATATACTTTGTTCAGTTCGGTTTTCCATTCTTCTGCTTTCACTTGTGTGTAAGTTCCCGCCTGTATTTCTTCGATTGCCTGGCGATAGGCTTTGGTCACGGTGTAAACATATTCCGGGCCCTTGCTTCTTCCTTCAATTTTTAAAATAGTGGCGCCACTGTTAATTATCTGGTCTAAGATATTAATGGTACAAAGATCCTTTGGCGACATAATGTACTCATTGTCTATCATTAACTCTTCATCGGTTTTCAGGTCGCGCACTTTATAGGCGTGACGACAATTTTGTGCACAGGCGCCACGATTGGCAGAGGAATTTTGAGAATGAAGGCTTAGATAGCATTTGCCCGAAATAGCCATGCACAAAGCGCCGTGTACAAATACTTCAATTCTCATTAATTCGCCCGAAATCCCTTTTATATTTTTCCTCGAAATTTCGTCGGCAATTTGTTTTACCTGCTTTAAAGTAAGTTCACGGGCAAGAACCACAGCGTCTGAAAAATTAGAAAAGAATTTTACTGACGCAATATTGCTCACGTTTGCCTGTGTAGAAATATGGACGGGAATTTTTAGTTGTTTGCAATATTCCATCACAGCGAAATCAGCAGCGAGGACAGCGTTTATATTTTGTTTTTTTACTTCTTTCAAAATCGTTTTCAACAATTGCATGTCATGTTCATACATCACCGTATTTAAAGTGATATAAGATTTTATCTGGTGTTGCAAACAGATCGATTTAATTTTTGCTAAATCGTTTATTGAAAATGAATTGATAGATTTAGCCCTCATATTTAGTTGCTCTACACCAAAGTAAATCGCATCGGCACCGCCCTGTATGGCTGCATGCAAATTTTCAAATGATCCTACCGGTGATAAAAGTTCAATTTTATTTTTCATGCTTCTCAACAGCGAA
>JBIQMJ010000449.1:0-3073 GCA_044463445.1 Segetibacter koreensis | reverse complement strand
CAATACTTTCGATGGTGATACCACTATTATGAGAATGGCGCTTCCTGACACATTAGTTTGGAGAAGCGAACTCGCCTATAACGAGCCCTATGTAGAATATTATTTCCGTTATCCGGCTTATAATTATTACCCTGTAGTAGGGGTAACCTGGGAACAGGCTCACGATTTTTGCATCTGGAGGACTGACAGGGTGAATGAAAAATTACTGATTGATAAAGGGTATCTAAACAAAAGAGAACCTTTAGCTGCCATGAAAGGCGGACAAGGGGAAGAGACCTTTAATACCAGTACTTACATAATGAATCCGGAATTGATCAATAATAAATCGGCTCCGAAAAAAGGCGCTTTGAAGGATGTAAGTGGCAGGCCAAGGAAAGTGGTAACCGTGGAAGATGGGATTCTCTTACCGGGATATCGCTTGCCTACAGAAGCTGAATGGGAATATGCCGCTTATGGTATAATTGCTCAAAATCCCAAGCCACGCACCAAAGAAAAAAATCGTGGAGAAGAAGTTATTTCTAATCAGCAGGTTTATTCATGGAGCAAGAATGTAAACGGTCTTCGTGATAATCGCCGGGGTAGCTGGCAAGGAGAATTTTTAGCCAACTTTAAAAGAGGAAGTGGTGACGTGATGGGAGTTGCAGGTGGATTGAATGACCGCGCAGCTATTCCTGGCCCGGTAAATTCCTTTTATCCCAATGGTTATGGATTATACAACATGAGCGGAAACGTGAGCGAGTGGGTAGCGGATGTGTATCGCCCGATGACTTCACTGGATGAAGACGATATTAATCCTTTCCGTGGAAATAAATTTACCCGGTTTTACAAAGATGAAAACGGTGAGTACGTGAGAGATACTTTAGGCAGATTGAAAAGAGAAGTTGTTCCTGATTCAATTGCTGTTCAACGCCGCAACTATCAGAAAGGAGACGTGATCAACTATTTGGATGGTGACTCTATTTCAAATGTTACTTATGGATACGGCATTACAACTTTAATAAGCGATAAATCACGCGTTATCAAAGGTGGTAGCTGGAATGACATGCCTTACTGGTTATCTCCAGGCGCACGCCGCTATATGTCACAGGATGAATCAAGCAGCACTGTCGGATTCCGTTGTGCCATGACACGGCTTGGAAGCCCGGAAGGCAACGGGTTTAAAGAAGGAAATATATTTGGATCACGTAAACAAAACAGTCGTAAAAAATATTAATATTTATTGCTTTACTGGCAAAAGCCTCTTATTGAAAGATAAGAGGTTTTTTATTTTCTAACACCTGCTTTCATCTTTTTATAAATTTGCTTTAAAAAAATTTCAAAAAAATAAATGTTTGAATTTCACGCCGACAGAAAAAGATATTTCGATATCCAACAATTGAATTCAAAGAAATACGTGCTTCCTTTTATCGAGGCCAGTTTTCCTATCACCAAAGGAATACGGGTATTGGAAATCGGTTGTGGAGAAGGAGGTGTATTAAAACCTTTTTTAGATAAAGGCGCCATTTGTGTGGGTGTTGAATTTGACAAAACAAGAATTGAAAATGGAGAAAAATGGCTTGCCGGCGAAATTGAAAAAGAAAAACTATCTTTTGTAATAAAGGATATTTATGATACAAGCGTTGAAAGTCTTGGAGGAAAATTTGATGTGATAATCCTAAAAGATGTAATAGAACACATCCATGATCAGTCTAAATTATTGACACGCCTGAAAGATTTTCTAAATAAAGATGGAATTATTTTTTTGGGATTTCCACCCTGGCAAATGCCCTTCGGAGGCCATCAGCAACTAAGCCAAAGTGCATTATCCAAAGTCCCTTACTTTCATTTGCTTCCCCGGCCATTTTACAAACGCATTCTAAAATTATTCAAAGAAAAAGATCATATTGTAACTGATCTGCTTGAAATAAAAGATACCCGAATCTCTATTGAACGATTTGAAAAAATAGTAAAGAAAACGAACTACAAAGTAGTTGATAAGATTCATTATTTATTCAATCCTATTTATGAATATAAGTTTAATATCAAACCGAAAACACAAGGCAAATTAATAAGTAGCATTCCTTATTTGAGAAATTATTTTACTACCTGTGTGTATTATATTATTAAATCGGCATAACAGTTTTTATCGTGTTAATGCATTCTTACTCATTAGCAACGCAAACCCTTTTCCGGCCTTATTTTTGTAAACTTCCAACGAACTGAGATATAAAAAAATTGTTGTACTTTCTGTTCTTTAAAAATCAAAATGATGGCGAAAAAAATTATTAAAATAGCCGGCATTATTCTTCTTTCATTGATCGTAATCGCTTTTTTACTTCCGCTTCTTTTCAAAGGGAAAATTATGGAGATTGCGAAGAAAGAGATCAATAAAAATATAAATGCAAAAGTTGATTTTAAAGACGTGGATATTTCGCTGTTCAGGCATTTTCCACATGTTGCTGTTGGTCTGGAAAATTTGCAGGTGATTGGCACAGGTGATTTTTCGAAGGATACATTGATCTCTTCAAAACAAATTGATGTTGCCCTGAACTTCATGAGTCTTTTCGGCAATTCAGAAATGAAAATTTATTCCATCACTATTGATAATCCACGCATTCACGCGATTGTAAATGAAGAAGGAAAAGCTAACTGGGATATTGCGAAACCTGATACCACTGCCACGCAGGAAAAAGAAAACGAATTGAAACTTTCTCTTAAAAAATATACCATTAATGACGCCTACATAAGTTATGTGGATGTTCCCGGGAATATGAGCAGTGAAATATTTCATCTCAATCATTCAGGAAGTGGTGATTTCACATCCGATCTTTTTACCCTGAAAACGAAAACATCAGCGCAATCTGTTTCTTTTACTTATGCAAATGTTCCTTATCTCATTGATGCCAAAACCACGCTGAATGCAGACTTACAAGTAGATAATAAGAATGATAAATATACTTTCAAAACAGATGATATTGAACTGAATGATTTAAAGCTTTCAACGGAAGGTTATTTTCAATTTGTAAATGACAGCACTTATAAGATGGATATAAAATTCAATGCGCCTTCTACCAATTTTAAAACTTTATTATCA
>JBIQMJ010000448.1:0-3089 GCA_044463445.1 Segetibacter koreensis | reverse complement strand
TCGTGTGCCACGAACCAGGGAGTAACAGAAGATGTGTTTCGTGTGCCACGAACCAAGGAGTAGCAACCTGTTTCATGGATAATGAAGAAGATGTGTTTCGTGTGCCACGAACCAAGGAGTAGGGGATAATGAAGAAGATGTGTTTCGTGTGCCACGAACCAGGGAGTAGTATGTGTTTCGTGTGCCACGAACCAGGGAGTAAGACCCGCCTGGGATTAAGTTTCGTGTGCCACGAACCAGGGAGTAATTAAGATCATGACATTCCACTCCCCTGGTTCACGCTGTTTGCATCATATTTCGTTCGGTCCTTTTTCCTGACTTAGTGCTTCTGTTTTTTCTCATTCTTACCAAAGGTCCATCCGGCAAAGATCTGGAATACATTGTTTTTTAAATTCACGTCAGGAATGAAAGAAGGATTGCTGCCCGGCGTTGTGGTATACATATTCTTATAGAGGTCCCCAAAACTGATATTATACCTGGCCCCGATCAGTAAACCCATAAAGGGATGTATCTCAAAACCTGCCGCTGCTCCATAGTCAAACCGGTTATAATAATCTTCAATGGCAGCATAAGGATTATTTGAAGAGGCGGTCTTATTGCTGTCAGCCGTGGCATTAAGCAGGTAGGCAACCTGGCCTCCCACTTCCAGTTGAAACAATTTAGTAATCCTTATTTTCATCAAATGAGGCATAATAAGGTAATTGAGTGTAACGTATCCCGTATTCGTGTTTGTCTTATAATTGTACCCTTGTTGAGAAAAATCCAATTCCGTACCATAAGACAGAAGGCCTTTGGATGGAGGCGCCAGGAAAACACCCACCATAAATCCGCTACGGTTGCTGTTGCTGATGGAGGAGGCATTGGTAACATTTGCAAAATTGATACCTGCTTTTATTCCAAACTGCGCACTAACGGCACAAGGGAATACCAGGAGTAAAAAGATCAAGCTTTTTATTTTCATTGATATTTTGTTTAAAGTACTTATTTATTATATTAAAAAATTCGCGTTCTTTCCGAAATAGAAATTACGGATACCTGGTCAATAAAAATTAATTTTTTCATGCCATTAATGTGTTGGTGCTGAAACCGGAGGCTCTGCATCCGGAACCAGGTTATGTACAGGTTTTACAGATTTCAGGTAAGCGAAAATTGCTCTCAATTCGCCATCTGTCATTGTTCGGAATTCCTGCCAGGGCATGGGTGGCAACAATTGACGCCCATTTTGTGAACCCATGAACTTACCCTCCTTCATTGCCCTTTCGAATTGAGCATAATCCCAATTACCAATGCCGGTTCCGTCCGGAGTTAAGTTTGCGGCATAACTGATACCCCAGGGGCCAACCCAAGCTGTAAGATCATTGGTTACGGCCAGTCCTTTAGCTGGCCCCGATGATGAATCACATCAAAAAATAATCTCCAACACATATCACGCATACATAACTCAAAGGTTGTGTTACCAAAAACCCGAAGTGGAACCAGTTTATTATTCCAATCCTGGTCACTCGTCGCGGCAACCAGGCGTAAGAGTTTTGCAGAATATTTCTCAAATTCACTTATCGCCTCATAAATAGATGGATATTCGGTCATCAAACGATGATTGATAACGCCCGTTTCTACTCCCTCGGCCAGGTCTTCCGCGTGGCAAACTATATGATCAATCAATTCTTTAGCGGAACGGGTTTTTGCATGAGGTTGCCAGTTCCACCTGTCTTCAGGTACATGTCGAAGGCAGTTTATGGTTATCGGCAATTCTTGCTGCCAATAATCAATAAAAAAATTTTGGTTAGACATTTTTCTTAGTTTTTGAAGTGATGAAAAAGCTCGCTGTTATTTTAACCCAAAGTTATTTGCGCGATTGCGGCAAGTCAATAGAACAAAAGTTATAGTAAACTAACTTTTAAGGAGGATATTTATTTTGTAAAAAAAGTATCAGCGCTTACCGTAAAATTTATTAAGCGCTTCTGTTCGATTTTGCACATGCAGTTTTTCATATATTTTATGGATGTGCTGGCGCACGGTTCCGGTAGAAATCTGGAGTTTAGCCGCAATTTCTTTGTACAAATATCCTTTTGAAAGAAGTTCAAGCACTTCTTTTTCCCTGGAAGACAAGATATGCTCCCCGTCATTTTCTGTTGCATCCTTCTTTTGAAAATAAGCCACCACTTTCCTGGCAATTTGTGTACTCATTGGCGACCCACCCTCATACAATTCTTTCAATGCGGGGCTAATCTGATCATGAGGTGTTTTTTTCAGAAGATAGCCGCTGGCCCCTGCAGTAAGCGCTTCAAATACCTGTTCGCTATCTTCGTAAATGGTAAACATGATAAACAGGATTTCAGGGCAAACCGCCTTCACTTTTCTTATGCATTCTATGCCACTCATTCCCGGAAGATTGATGTCCATCAAAACAATATCAGGAGACAAAAGCGGCAATTCTTTTACGGCATCCTCTGCATTACTGTATACCGCCATGCATGCAAATTCTCCTGATTCTTCAAGGATGCTTTTGAGCCTTGCTCTTATGTCATCCATGTCTTCCACGATGCTTACCGTGATGATTTGATTCATGGTATTTGTTTGACCCAATTGGAGAGTAACAAAATTAGTGGTGAACGCCCACTGCATCAATAGAACCTTCGTTATACCCCTGGTTCTTTGCTCTCTAAAGATCCTACCGGGCATTCTATATGAATTGTGGTTCCGTCATTGTTGCTTATTTCAAATATTCCGCCAATACTTTCCATTCGTTGCTGCATATTTTTCAATCCATTGCCAAAGCGGCATAAGCCACCTGGTGCAACACCTTTACCATTATCACGAATGAAGACCGAAATTTGATCATTGAATGTAAAAGAAATACAAACTTTAGTAGCGCAGGCATGTTTTACAACGTTGTGCAAAGCTTCTTTGATAACGAGGTAAATATTTCGCCGCTGCTCCCCGGTTAAATGGAGTGGGGGAATAGTTGCAGGAATTTCAAAATTATACTCCAGCTTGTGGTTTTGAAGGAATTCAACGGTATGTTGTCGTGTATAAGCAACCAGGTCCTCTATAGAATCATAATCCCGGTTCATACTCCAGATGATCTC
>JBIQMJ010000447.1:0-3121 GCA_044463445.1 Segetibacter koreensis | reverse complement strand
ATTTTTAGTTTTAAAAAAAATTTGCATTAAGGAGCGTTGGTAAAAAAATAAATACAGTTAAGTCATTGCTGAATAGATAGTCAGCCAGGCTTGCACCTTACGTCCGGCGCATTTAAGCAGGCCTGAATTAGTGATTGTTCAGCCGGAACGTCTGCTGAATAAAAAGCTCATTATTTGTTCGTTTGCTGATTAAAGTTACGTCAGCCGGAACAAATGATGATAATAGAACGAAAGCCGATAATTAGCACGTCTGCCAGGCTTGCATAAATGCGAATGTTGGTGGCATGTGCTGGTCGAATTTTAAACAATTTAAAAATAAAAAGTAATGTCAAATGTCAAAACAATTATGGATTACTTCGACTATGAAGTTGATTATCCTTCGGATGTGGCTTTAAATCCACTTCCTATGAACACGCTGTATTGTTATATTTCATCAACTTTTCTTAATGGTTTTATAAATTATGTAACTCCCTTAAAGGTTTATGTTCTTGACAGATATGAAGACGATAAGACCGAAGAAATTAAAAATATTAAATACGAAGTTCATCGAAATATTAGCTGCTTCGGTGATGATGTTATTCTACTCGCAAAAATTGAAAGCGAAGATGAGCCTTTAATAAATCGCTTTATGTTTTTCTGGTTTGACATGGATGTTTCTGATTGCCAAATTGGAAGATTTGAAACAACGGATAAACCTTTTCAAGTTTTTGAAGCATTGAATAATTGGCTTGAACTTGAAAAAGCAAAAAATTCAGGAAAGACGTTTCAGGAAATGTATGATAATGGCATTCTTAATTATCACGAACTGCCTCTGTCATTTTTAAATGGATGGCTGTCGTTTTAGCATTGCCACCAACACTGCAATTGACGCAACATGACCTTACAACTAATTAAAATAAAGCCTTTTACATTCCGGGCAAAAAATACCGATTACGAATTTGTAAAACCAAAATTCCTGATGCCGATAAATGAATTACGATTAATAGAAGCAAAGGTAAAAGGCTCGACAATGGTTTGGAATATAGAGGGTAAACAAATTAGTTATAACCAGGTAAAAGCACTATTAAAACAAGAATCTTAATTATTTATTCATTCACTAAAATAAAAAACGATGGCAGGAGAATTTGATGAATATCTGGATTTAAGTTATTCCGGTATTTCGGGTTTGTTACAAGGCGACAAAGAAAAAGGGAAAAACTTTTTAATTCGTGTTTGTAATGATTACATACAAGCTAAAAAAGTACTTGAAGAAAAGCAGCATGAATTACTGATTTTACAACAAGATGTATCAGAAACGAGGGCTGGAATAGATAGAACATTAAAGCACCTGAAAATAAATACGCCATTGGCGTTAATTATTGAAGAATCTCTTATTGTAATAAGCGATAAAGATGTTACGATTGAAAAAAATGTTTTATAATAATTGACCTCAATTGAAACCATATTAAATTCAAAATGTGGCCATTTGAACGCTCACCTTCGAGAAAAGCCGGTGAAGAAAAAGAAAGTGGTAAAAGCTAGAAATGATTGTCCTGAAGTTCAGTGGATTCATTGGCAGTTGAAATATTGGTGCGAAGAAAAAGAATTTATAGTTGTTCCTGAATTAAAATTTGATAAAAAAAGAAGATACCGGTTAGATTTTGCTGTTTTAAATGGAGTAACCGAAGAACAGGCCAGAAAGTTTGAGTACCGAAAAGAAAATATGATTTGTGCTATTGAATATGAAGGAATTTTCAGTGAACACAGCCGACATACAAATAAAATCGGTTATTCAAAAGACACTGACAAATATAGATTGGCAGCAATGAAAGGATGGATAGTTTTGAGATATACAACCTTGAATTATCAGAACGTATTACAAGACATTGAAGCGATTGAAAAAAATATACGGAATAACGATAAAAAAGACCTAAAAATATATGGTTAATTCGTTTAAAATCAGTAACTTAAAGGTAAATTAAAACAATGGAAAAGAAATTAGCAATTATTGGTAATGACATAGAAAAAGCAGCACTTCAAAAATGTTTAAATGATGATTTTGTTGTTGTAACTCTTGAGGAAGCAAAAAAGATTGATGACGAAAATATTCAATTGGACACAAGTTATTTGCAACTTGAATACGTGAAGCCTCCTGAAATAAATCTGTATGGTAATAAACCTTTTGTGTGTAAAGGGAAACATCAATACAGAGAAGTAGGTAATGAATGGGTTTGCCAATGTGGAAGAAAATTATAATCCTTCAATAATATTTTAAAATAAAAAGCAATGGAAAAACAAAAAGTATTTATTCCGGTTGATAGTATAGAAGGCAATAAACTGATAGCGGAATTTATGAAACTTTGGAAAGGTGTTGGCTGCTATGGGTATGGGAATAATTATTATGGCTTTGATAATTTAAAATATCATTCCTCGTGGGATTGGTTAATGCCAGTTGTTGAAAAGATAAATAAACACCTTAAACTCCTTACAAAGCCATTAACAGTTACAAAAGCAGAAATTTTTATTAACAAAATACATAACGCAATTTGTGAGGTTGATATAAGGAAGGCGTTTAATGAAATTATAGACGCAATAAAATGGTACAATCAACAATCCGAATCGCTGGGTGTATGGAATGCAAAAATATAAAAACAAAATCTAATGAGATTAGTGGCAATCTATAAGGCTTTTTATCATGGCTTGCTGCCTTATTGGTGTTACGAAAAAGAACGTCATTATAGTTGCTCATACTTTCAACATCTAATCATAAACATAAAGTATGCGTGGCGATGGATAACATTTAATGAAGATCAAATCGATATTGAATTTGAAGTAAATACTAATAAACAAAAAAGACATACTCAAACAAATGTACACAGAAGAACAAATCAGGAATGCAGGTAAAGAAGGCGAAATAAACCACCACGAAGTTGAACACATAATTGCCACGCTGAAACGATTATATGTCTAGGATCAACCAGTAAGAGGGAATGAGGGATTGACTGAAAAAATGAGAGAAGCTGTTTTAATAGGCAAAGGGTTATCAACAGTTGCATCAAAAGCTAATCTATGTATTGAAATCGCCAAACAATATTCAGACAGTAAGTTATCCGAACTCGAAAAGTGGATTGATGAGAATGTG
>JBIQMJ010000446.1:0-3130 GCA_044463445.1 Segetibacter koreensis | reverse complement strand
GTACTTCTGCACGAATGGCGCAATGGTATGCAAAAGGGAAATTAAAAAAAGGCGATGAATTTATTCACGAAAGTATTATCGGCAGCAAGTTCACCGGGCGGATTGAGGAAGAATTAAAAGTTGCCGGCAAACCCGCTATACGTCCCTCCATAGAAGGCTGGGCAAAAATTTATGGTTACAATACCATCTCAATTGACCAAAAGGATGATCCTTACGCTCTGGGTTTCCAGGTGATTTGATTTTATAAAATAACATGTATAATTATTTATGCAGTTGTCTATAAAAAAATCGTCAGGATTCGTAGGCTTAATAATTTACGATCCTCATTTTAATCGTAGAAACGCCATAGGTGCGGCATTTTGGTAGGATTGTTAGATGTTAATTGCGTTAAGCCCCGTAGGGGCGACACAAAAACTATCACCCCTACGAAGTTCTGTGATTCATTCAATTTTTTCTACTACTACCAAACTGACGCCCTTTCAGGGCTTGAAAGAAATTATTTGAACATTTCAATCGCACAACCAGTTATATTATTTTAATTTAACTTGTGTCTGAATAATTACGATATTTCTTTTATTTAAATTTAAAAATTTATTTTATGATACTCTGGATCATTCTTGCCATCATCGTATTGCTGATCATCTGGATCATCAGTATGTACAACAGTTTTGTTAAGCTGAAAATAAAAGTGGACAATAGCTGGAGCGATATTCGTGTTTTTTTAAAGAAGCGTTTCGATCTTATTCCGAATTTAGTGAACACGGTGAAAGGCTATGCCGCGCATGAAAGCCAGACTTTTGAAAAGGTTACCGAAGCGCGGAATGCAGCAGTGGCAGTGCCTCCGGGAGATGTGCAGGGCGCTGCACAGGCTAACCAGGCGTTGGTTGGCGCTTTAAGAGGACTGCTCGCCATTGCCGAAAATTATCCGGATTTAAAAGCCAATCAAAACTTTTTAGAACTGCAGGCAGCACTTCAATCTATTGAAGGTGATTTGGGAAATGCCCGCCGCTATTACAATGCAACCGTCAGGGATTATAATACGGCCATACGACAATTCCCGGGGGTCATTATCGCGAACATGTCGGGATTTGCTTCACGTGAATTTTTTGAATTGGAAAATCCGCAGGAAGCTCAAAATGTGGAAGTAAAATTTTAATCTTTTCCGGATGAAAAAATATTTCCTGTTTCTTTCATTCCTGTTTTTCTTTCAATGTACAAATGCGCAGGAAGCCTTTATCATCAAACTTTATCGTATTGATCTGAAGGTAAATAAAAATGCTTCTCTCGATATTACTGAAACGCTTACTCTTCATTTTACAGAACCGCGGCATGGCATTATCAGGAAAATACAATACAAATATCCGCAGGAAGAAATACCGGCAGGAATTGAAAGAGCAGAAAGAAAAATGACTACGGGTGGCTATACCCGGATATTCATTGAAAATGCCAGGGTTCCCGGATATGAAACCAGTATCAGCAAAAGTGGTAATTATGAAAATATAAAGATCGGCTCAAAAGATAAAATGGTAAATGGCGACCAGCAATATATAATCAAATACCGCGTATTGAATGCTATTAATTTTTTCAAAAATCACTCGGAGCTTTATTATAATATTGTAGGAAATCAATGGGCTACCACTATTGATTCCGTTGATTTTAAAATAGAATTGCCACAGGCGCTTCCGGATTCTCCCTATTTTTTTGTGGCCACCGGCGAATACGGATCCAAAGAAAATAAAACCATCACCCAATGGACGGATAATAAAATATTTTCTGGACACACTTCCTCCTTCTTAAAACCTAATGAAGGAATCACGATTGGAATCAGTTTTCCGAATGGCTACTTGATTAAACCCAATTATACATGGCGTGGCGTTTGGTGGCTGCTACTTACGGTAATGGTCTTCATCGGAATGCGCCTGATCTGGAAAAAATGGGGTAAGGATGAAGAGGTAACTGTGCAAACGGAATATTACCCCCCGGAAAATATAAGCCCCGGTATTTCAGGATACATAATTGATAACCGGCTGAATCAGCGCGACCTTACTGCACTTGTTCCTTATTGGGGAGCGGGTGGTTTTTTACGGGTCAATGAAATCGAAAAAAAATCTTTATTGGGACTTATAAAAAATAAAGATTACGAATTTGTGAAACTAAAAAACTTGCCTGCTAATGCACTGCAATTTGAAAAAACCTTTTTTGATGGAATTTTTGAAACGGGTGACAATGTAAAATTGAGTGATCTTAAAAATGTGCTTTATACTACAATGAATAAAGCAAAATCACAATTGGAATCAGAGATCAATAAGGATGATTATTATGTGATGTATTCGAGAGGCATGGGATGCATTTTCCCCTTCATAGGATTGCTGGCAGTTGCCATTGGATTCTTTTCTTTGGTCGATGACTGGCAGGAAAAACTCTGGTTAGGGGCGGCACTGATTTCCAGCGGAATCATAATGATCTTATTTGGAATTTTTATGACTAAGAAAACGAGGAAGGGAACTTTATTATATCAAAAATTATTGGGTTTTAAAGAATTTATTAAATCCGTCGAGAAAGACCGTTTGCAGGAATTTTTAAAACAGGATGAAAACTATTTTGATAAAGTTTTGCCTTATGCAATCGTATTTGATATGGCAGATAAATGGAAAGATAAATTAAAAGGATTGGAAGTACCGCCTCCGAAATGGTATTCCGGTTACTATGGTGGCTCCAATTTCAATACCCTGATGTTTATGAATAGCCTTGACCATTCAATGAATCAAATGACACAAACTTTTTACAGCACCCCACATAGCAGTGGCAGTAGCGGTGGCAGTTTCAGCGGTGGCGGAGGATTCTCCGGAGGAGGATTTGGCGGTGGCGGAGGAAGTAGCTGGTAAGTTTATTTCAAAAAATAAAAATCAGAGCTATTTGTTTGTCTGCTAAAACTACCTGTTTCTCCATAAACGTAAATTGCAATCTTATTTAAAAGTAACCATATTGGTTACTTTACCGTACTTTTGTGTTTGTAATTCTCACAAATGAATATATACAATCGCAGTTCGTTAATTGCCTTTTATTTAAAACATAGCGATTGCAAAGAAGTGTTAGAGAAATGGTATCATGATGTACAAATAAAAAACTG
>JBIQMJ010000445.1:0-3141 GCA_044463445.1 Segetibacter koreensis | reverse complement strand
AGGTATAGGGAATGGTGGGGAGAGGTGGGGTAGGGAATTTAAATTTAAGTTTAATGAAGTAGGGGTTTTGAGAGCACATTCATAAAAATCTTCCCTCCCCCTTCCTCGGTTCGTGGCACACGAAACGATAATTTTTAATTTTTGCCACGAACCAGGGAGAAAATGTGTTTCGTGTGCCACGAACCAGGGATGAGCGTGGAATTGAAAGAAATCATGGATGAAATAATGGAGCAGGCTGAGGCGAGGTATAGGGAATGGTGGGGAGAGGTGGGGTAGGGAATTTAAATTTAAGTTTAATAAAGTAGGGTTAAGAGAGCACATTCATAAAAATCTTCCCTCCCTGGTTCAATCCCCACAAACGGAAATGGTAGATACCCGGAATGTACATACGGATATAAAAAGGGATGATTAACTTTAAAGCAAAATATATCATTCGCATAGCCTAGTTGCAAACTACGTGCAGCTCTTCTTTTTACTTTTAATATTCTACAGTTAGCAGGTTACATTTGTAAAAAGCCCTAGGGAATGGTGACCCTTCCTAAAATACTTGGGGTACATGATTGAAGACTTGTACTCATCCGCAGAAAATGTTCACTTTCCTTATGATTCAAATGTATATTCAATTGCTTTATAGAACTCCGCCCACCTTCTTTGTTGAAGGTCTATAGTGTTGTTCATCCAGTCTCCATCGGGAGGAAAATAATCCCTTTCTCCCCAAACTAAAGTAAACATGGTCAATTGATTTTCCTTGAGATATCTTTCTAAAAGATCATTTCTAATATAAGTGAAGGTTTCCTGATCTACATATTCTTTTACATATGTAAAATTAAAACTCGCTAAATTTCCACTTTCATCAAACAAATCAGCATTCCCAATTTTACTCGAAAGATTGAAGTAATCAATAATGTTCTTACATAAGTAAACCTTATTTTTCAACATGCGTACAGGAATAAACACGTTTATTTTTTTTTCAATTTCCTGCACTTGCTTCTTTATTATTCGGCTCTCACGTATTTCAATATTCATTTTTTTAAATACTTCATCTATAGATCCCTTTTCTTCGGAATCAGAAAATTTTAACTGAATGAGGGGCGTGCCGGATATGTTTGTTCGAGGTGTCGGAACATATTCAAGTGATTCAAGAATTATCTTCCATAAAGAATCGGCTTCTTCTTCATTTAATACCTTACCATTTTGTACCAAATCCAGTGTGGTATATTCTTGATCGATTATTTTTGAACCATCCCTATAATACCATGTGATAAACTCATTATATGGTATTATATCTGCATCAGGGATTTCCGATTCATGAATATTTAACGTATTTGGAGTGCTATGTTTTGCCCACCCCAGTTTCGTATCTTCATTAAAAGCACGACGTGCAGTTTTGAGAAATTTATTCTTAATAAAGACTGTATCAATTTTGAAAAAAAGCTGCCTCTTATCCTTTCTGCTGTTTTGATGCACTATAGAATCAAGAAGCACGAATTTCCCTACCTTCTCTTGAAACCTATCTATTATTAAATACGACTTTATATCAGGCACCGTATTATCCGTACACCATTCTTGCAAGGATACTTTGGTATTTATATAGTTAACATTCACAAATCTATTATCAGTCAGTTTTAATTTTTCCTGTTCTATTTTTAAAGGATCATATTTAAGCTCAAAGGCGCGCAAGTATCCAAACTCATTATACGATTTAAACTTATTCAATCCATCCAGATAACCACAGTATTCGAGGAATGCTATATCTACATATTTATCAGCATAACGTTCTGTCTTTGCTGATTCACCTCTATAATGTTTATATTTTGCAATTTCTTTGTCGATTTCTCCAAAGAGTTCAAAGCTATAACCAAGTTGATATGCTCTCCATCTAAGCTTTGCTTTTGTGCTTCGAAATTCTGGAGTTTCATTATATTCGTTTCCACGTCCAACCATGATGTGAGGCATTTTCTCTTTATTGAAATGGTAATCCAATAAAGAGTTGCCATCACTATATTCACCTTTATTCAAATCCTCAGATTCTTTCCATTTGATTGTGCCAAATGTTCTAAACTGCGTTTTTAATTTTTCAAGATTATTAAATAATGATAGTTTTGGAAATTTTCGAACAAGAAGTTTAAGTATACCGTACGAATAATTTCTTGTAATGAGATGATTTGTAGGATAATGTCCATTTGCATCTAAAACCTCCTTACTTAAAAACGTGACTAATTGTTTAAGTTCATCTTCATATTCTTTTTCTGAAATTTTGGCAATAGTAATTAAAACATTATATAAAACGAGGTTCATCCATTCAAAAATGGAAGGGTCATTTATTTCGACTGATTTATAATATTGCTGTAAAAATATGTTTAGGAATTTTATAGCAAATGAATAAAGTGCATCAGCAGATTTTTCCTTTAAACTTTTATTAGTGGAAGTAAATGTCCACATAAAAAAATCGGCTACTAAAAAAATCTTCTGGGCTTGTTCATCTGTTAATGATGATTGTTCTTGCAATGATCTAAATTCTGTTATTAAATCTTCCACATAATCTCCTCTGTAATTTCTTAAATATTCTGTCCAGATATGGTCACGTCTATTCATAGATAGTTCTTTAAGAATCTTTGACCAGAAAGAGAAATTGAATGGATGATCAATAACAAATAATACCCCTTCGCAATAGCTTATTAAGTTGCCAATATTACTTGGCTTATCGCATAATTTTTCTAAAAATTCAATTTGCTTTTGAGGAATATATTCTGGAGAAAGCAGTACAGTAGATTTTATTGAGGTTGTAAATAAACGTTGTAAAAGGCTGTTTCGATCATCACTATTTTTATCTACCAAATCATGGACAAAGATTCCTTTCTTTATTGGCAAAAGGCTGCATAAGCTATCTAAGATATCTTCATAATTAGGATGTAATTTTTGAATATCATCACTTATTAAAATTTCCATTGACCTTCCATTAAAAAAAGCCTTGTAATCAGTAACAACATTTATTAGATAATTAGCGATAAAATAGCCCGCCATTAAATCATATGTCAAGTAAATATTTTCTTCACCATCATTCCAATTTCGAATGAATAATAATTCTTCAATCAGAAGTGCTTTAGCAATCGAGGTGTTGTAGGGTATCGCTGGACCGTC
>JBIQMJ010000444.1:0-3157 GCA_044463445.1 Segetibacter koreensis | reverse complement strand
TTCGCTACCCGGCTTTTTGCCGTGGATGGAACAAAATTATAAGGCTTGACCTCACCAATAAAATGGACCATGAAGAAATAAAGAATTGCAAAACCTTTTCTGATTGGTTTGAATTAAAAAAGGATAAGATGCTAAGTGAAACTCATTTGCCGGTGAATACCTTTTTTGATTCTGAATTTCAGGAGCAAATTGATTTCATTTCGCTTCGAAGTAAAGAAAACATACCGGTGCCCTTTTCCAATTCTGCGGCTATACTTCAATTTTTGCTGGAAAAGAATCTGGCACTAAAACCCAATGATAAAGACATGATCATTATGCTTCATGAAATTGAATATTCAATTGATGGAGAAAATAAACAAACAAGAAGTTGTTTGATCGTAAAAGGTGAAGACCATATTCATACGGCCATGGCAAAAACAGTAGGTTTGCCCCTGGGCATCGCCGCCAGGCTGATTCTCGAAAAAAGGATAAATTTAACGGGATTACACATTCCCATTGTTCCTGAAATATATAAACCAGTGCTGGAAGAGCTGGAATTGAATGGAATTCAATTTACGGAAGAGACAGTCAGTTTATAGCCACATAATGGTCAAGAGTAAACGAAGAAATAATTAGGATTCGTAATTTGACCAATCGGTCAGGGAGATTGTAATAAAATAATTCTCCCGTTATTAATTGCAACTATTAGTGCTTTATGACCATTCGCTAACTGAATTAATTTAATATTCCTTATTTCTCCTTTTATTGCGTTAAATGATTGGAGGCAATGGCAATACAGGGCAAAATTTCCTGAATTGTTGCCCAAGGATAAAATGAGTGGCATTGCGTCATATCTTCCTTTATATGGTGTGGTTTCATAACAAACGTATTTATAGGTGACCATTGCAGCGCTGGTAATAATTTTTTTGAAACAAAATTCTCCTTTCCATTATTGGTTAAAATAATCTGAAGCTAAGTTCCTCTTCCATACTGATCATAAGCACCATTTAAAACAACGGTTTTACATTGTAGATGTTTGGGGGAAGATACAATGCCAATGATTCCGTTCACCATTTCACCATAATAATTGGAAGGGTCAATTTTGTTGACGATGACTTTCCATGAATCCTGGCCGAAGGAAACTGAAAAAATAATAAATGAAAAACAAATAAAAAATAATTTTTTCATATACGAAATTTAGCAAACAATTAGAGCTAATATACAGGTTTAATATCTACTTTTATCAAATATAATGAGAAAGAATTCCCGGTTATTTTTTGTCGTCGCTTCCGTCATAATCGTTTTCCTTATTGTAAGTTTATTTATACCCGTAAGAGAAAAGCAGGAAATAAAAATTGAAGCTAATTTCTTCAATGTGCTTGAACAATTAAATTCTCCGGGTAATTGGAAGAACTGGCAGGTTTCACTAAAAGATAGTGATACAATGGCTTTATCTTCCATCCATATAATGGTTGACAGTTTATCTGATCGTTTTTTCATTGAAAGCGCTAGTCATTCTTTTTATGTGCAAAAACTATCACCTGTGTCGTTTGAAATAAAAGAAATAAATAACAAAGACACACTCTTTTATAATATATATGTTTTATCAACTATTTTCCCAAAGCATACAAATGTAGTTACAACCACACAAGTAAATTTATTAAATTATCTTTTTTCCAACCACAGTAAAACCCGAGCTTTTTCTACGGCAACCCGTTTAAAATATTTCATGGAAAATCCAACCGCTTATTATGGGTATACATTCAAAATTGAAAAAACGATTGATACGGTAGTAGTAGTAAAAGAAACAATTTCTGCTAAAAAAGACTGGAGGAAAAAATTGTCTTTAGTTTACAAAAGTCTTGATTCATTTATTGATCGTAATTGTCTAAAAATAATGCAGCCAAAAATTGTTTCTTTTAAATCAGTTTCAAATGATTCAATAAAAATCAGGGCAGGAATACCCGTTAATCAAGTTGCACCAGAAATGGACAATATCAAATGTTTAAAAATGCCTAAAGCACACATTCTTGTTGGCCAATATAAGGGCGCCTATGATAAAAGAAGCTCTTTATCCTCTGCTATGGAACAATATATTCAAAATAATTCGCTTGATATAATTGCGGTTCCTTACGAGAAGTTTTTAAATGATAGTATTCCCGAAACTGACACCTCAATAGTCAATATTAAAATGTATTACCCAATACTTGATTGATTTCATCCATTAATTAGTAATTCTTTGACCAATCGGTTCAGGGAGATTGTAATAAAATAACCCTCCCGTTATTAATTGCAACTATGAGTGCTTTATGGCCATTCGCTAGCTGAATTAATTTAATATTCCTTATTTCTCCTTTTATTGCATTAAATGATTGGGGCAATGGAAATACAGGTGCAAAACTTCCTGAATTGTTGCCCAAGGATAAAATGATTGGCATTGCATCATATCTTCCTTCATATGGTGTGGTTTCAAAAAAATTACCTCCTGCAATCAAATCTTTTTTCCCATCTTTATTAAAATCATCTACAACAAATGTATTTATGGGTGTCCATTGCAGTGCTGGTAATAATTTTTTTGCAACAAATTTTCCCTTTCCATTATTGATCAAAATAGCTGAAGCTAGCGTGGTAGCTTCAGCTATTTTCCCCTTTTTCAATTGATCCCCAAATATTTCATCAATTGTTTTTCCTGCTATCTCATGATAAGTTGGATATTTCTTTTTAAGATAAGGTAATTTTTTTTCCAGTCCTTGTGTGGTAGAAAAAGGATAATATTTTTCACTTTTTGCCACAGTAATAATTTCCTCTACATCCTTGTTGTTGTTAATGTCTGATAAATACATCTTTAAAGGAAAAATATTACTAGCTGTTAGTTTACTGTTTAATCCATAATTTCCGAGCAGGATATCAGGATAACCATCACCATTTACATCTGAAGATGTAATACAATTCCACCAACCTTTTAATTCTTCATCATCACCAGTTAATTTTTCTAGTCCAAATTTTCCATTGTGGTTTTTAAAAAGTATGGGTTGCATCCATTGACCAACTATAATCAAATCTTTCCATCCATCATTATCAACATCTATCCAACTTGCGTCTGTTATGTAACCAGTCATTTCAAATTGTGGAAGTGTTTTTTTTGTAACATCTTTAAAATGACCTTTCCCATCGTTTT
>JBIQMJ010000443.1:0-3163 GCA_044463445.1 Segetibacter koreensis | reverse complement strand
CCCTCTCAACCCTCTCAACCCTCTCAACCCTCTCAACCCTCTCAACCCTCTCAACATCTCAACATCTCAACTACTCTCTTCATTCCATGCTTTCCAAGATCAATTCCGCAAGATCGATCACTTTTACCTCTTCCTCTTTTTTATTATATTTTACACCGTCGGTAAGCATCATCATGCAATAAGGGCAATTGGAAGCGATGACTTTTGCCCCGGTTTCAATAGCTTCTTTTGCCCTTTCATTGTTCACTCTTTCTGTTCCTTTTTCTTCTTCTTTAAAAACCTGTGAACCGCCTGCGCCACAGCAAAATCCATTGCTACGGGATCTTTTCATTTCAGTCAATTCAACATCCAGCGCTTCCAGCACTTTGCGGGGCGCTTCATAGATATTATTTCCCCGGCCGATATAGCAACTGTCGTGATAAGTGATTTTTTTTCCTCTGAAATTACCGGTTTCTTTCATTCTGATCTTCCCTTCATCTATGAGTTGCTGCAAAAAAACGGTATGATGAACCACTTCGTAATTGCCTCCCAAAGCGGGATATTCATTTTTTAAAATATTGAAACAATGGGGGCAGGTAGTAACGATCTTTTTTATCCCATAACCGTCAAGCAATTGGATATTCTGATAGGCCATCATCTGGAATAAAAATTCATTTCCTGCGCGGCGCGCCGGATCGCCATTACAAATTTCTTCCTTTCCAAGTATGGCAAAATTGATCCCGATTTTGTTTAAAATGGTTGCAAATGCTTTGGTGATCTTTTGTGCTCTCTGGTCAAAACTTCCTGCACAACCTACATAAAATAAAATATCTGGAGACTTCCCTTCGGCGGCCATTTCAGCCATTGTCGGAATATGCATTATTTCTAAATTTTAGAGCTAAAATACAACAAACAATTTTGACAGGATGCGTTCAGGTATTGTGCTTTAAACTTATTTTTGCGATTGTTTAAAAAATAAAAAAATTGTTCGAAAAAATAAGAAACTGGGAACAATGGCCATTCAAAATTTTATATGCGCCGATTGTTCCGGTTTGGGCCTGGTACATGATCCGATCGCGTTCAGTATGGTTTTTTACTCCAAGCAATCCAAAACTTACCTTCGGCGGATTGGACGGCGAGCCTAAAAAGGAAATGCATGATCTTCTTCCTCCGCAATTTTGTCCGCGATATTTTAATGTAAAACCTTCAGAACTTTTTTCAGGACTTTTAAAACGAATGGAAGGGGCGGGCATTTCCTATCCTTTGATTGTGAAACCGGAAGTAGGAGGGCAGGGAATTTTATTTAGAAAAATTGAAGATGAAGAGCATTTAAAAGAATATCATTCAAAAATTCCCGTAGAATATATTATCCAGGAGTTTATCGGGTATCCAATGGAAGTGAGTTTGTTTTATTACCGGTATCCATTTGAAAAAAAAGGAGCCATCACGGGGTTTCTTCAAAAAGTTCCGATGCATGTGACTGGCGATGGCGTTCATAATTTGGGACAGTTATTACTTAGAAATTTAAAAACCAAAAAGAGGCTTGCAGAATTAAAACAGAAGCACGAAATCAATCTGAATAAAGTGATTCCGGAAGGGGAAGTGTATAAGCTGAGCCATGCGGGCAATCATAATCGTGGTGCGGATTTTTTTGACCTGAGCTCCGAAATTAATGAAGACCTTGTAAGCCTGCTCGATAAGATCAGCCTTGGCATCAATGATTTTTTTTACGGCCGGTATGATATCATGTGCAATTCGATTGAAGAGCTGAAACAGGGGAAAAATTTTGTTATCCTCGAATACAATGGTTGCGGCGCGGAACCTAACCACTTCTATGACACCGGATACACTCTGATTGGCGCCTGGAAAGAAATTTTAAAACATTGGAAAATCCTTTTTGAGATCAGCCACTACAATAATAGACATGGCGTATCTTATTGGCCTTTCTTAAAAGGCTTGCGTTTCAGAAGGCAAACAAAGAAATATTATAAATTAATTAATAAAGTGGATAAGGAAATTTCATAAAAAATAAACACCTTGCCCAAAAACTCTATGAAGATGATGAAATTTATTTTTGCTTTTTTGCTTTTTATTTCTATAAATACGCACGCTCAAAAATTTACGCCGGTTGATTCAGCAAGCAAAATTCATTTCGTCATTAAAAATTTTGGAATCAATACGGGTGGCAATCTTTCCGGCTTAAAAGGCGCTATCTCTTTTTCTTCTGATGATCTTGCTGCCAGCCATTTTGATGTTTCTGTCGCTGCTTCCACCATTGACACGGATAACAAAATGCGTGATAAAAGCCTTGCCGGTGAGGAATATTTTGAAGCGGCAAAATTTCCTTTATTGACAATAGTTTCCACCAAAATTGAAAAGACCAATAAAACCGCAACAGGGTTTTATTATTTTACCGGCAACCTTACCATCAAAGGCGTTACAAAATCCATTTCATTTCCCTTCCAGGCAAAGGAAGAAAATAATGGCATTTTGTTTACAGGGAATTTTGACATTAACCGGACCGACTTTGGTGTGGGGGAGCAAAGTATTGTGTTGAGCAACCAGGTTGCAGTTACGTTATCTGTTTTTGCAAAAAAGAACTGATCGTATGCCAATAGCAAAAGTTTTTTTCTGGGGGATGATCGTAAGTTTTTTAGGCTCGCTTCCATTAGGAACTTTGAATGTGGCGGCCATGCAGATCAGCGTACAGGAAAATGTCCGAAACGCCATCTTATTTGCGTTGGGTTCCTTATCAGTGGAAATGATTTATGTGAGAGTTTCCCTGGTAGGCATTAATTGGGTGCGCAAGCAAAAAAAATTGTTCCGGTGGATGGAATGGATTACGGTTGCTATTGTTTTGGCGTTGGCGATTGGTAGTTTTGTGGCAGCTATGAAACCGCATCCTGCAAAGAATGTGATCCTTAATAATAGCATTAACCGCTATTTTTTGGGAGTGATGCTGAGCGCGATCAACCCGGTTCAGATTCCTTTTTGGTTTGGCTGGAGTACGGTGCTGTTTACCAAAAATATTCTACAGCCTAAAAACTCTTTTTATAATTTTTATATTGTTGGAATAGGATTAGGAACCCTCATGGGAAACTGTGTTTTTATTTTTGGAGGTAAATGGATCGTAGAAAAACTCAATGGCAATCAAAGTTTGCTAAACTGGATCATTGGTGGAATT
>JBIQMJ010000442.1:0-3175 GCA_044463445.1 Segetibacter koreensis | reverse complement strand
AAATCAGCTCCTGTTCATCAAATTCCCTGATAGCTACCAGCAACACTCTCAACCCATCCTGATTCAATGCCTGTGAGGTGTTTAAAATTTCTTTGCGCAGCGCCGCATCCAGCGGAACAACTTTGTCTTTTTCAATATGCAGTTCCTTATCTTCCCCCGGATCAAATGCATGAGAACACAACTCTAGCATTTCTTCCACTGCACCCTTGCAAATGAGCAAATGCTTTCCATTTTTTTCTCTCAAAATCACCGACATTCTTCTTCTTTCAAAATCAAAAGGAATTTCATCCACTTTTTCAAAATCAACATCGGCATGTAAATGTTCATGCACCTCAGCATGATCCAGGATGGCAACGTCCATCAGGTTTTTTAAACCAGTCTGATGATAACTGTTCAGGTAGGCCCATTTCAAAACTTCCTTATCGCGTTCACCAAAAATATTCAGGTAGCTTTCCAAAACGATTTTATCCATCGTTAATGTGCCCGTTTTGTCCGTGCACAAAATGTCCATGGCACCAATGTTTTGAATCGCATTTAAACGCTTGACGATAACTTTTTTCCGGCTCATGCTCATGGCGCCGCGGGCCAGATTGGCAGTGACCACCATTGGCAACATTTCGGGTGTAATCCCCACCGCCACAGCGATAGCAAAGAGTAATGCTTCTAACCAATCCTGCTTGATGATCCCGTTGATCAGAAAAATCACCGGCACCATGATGAGCATAAACCGGATCAGAAGGCGGCTCACGCTGTTTACGCCCTTGTCAAAATTCGTCTCCGCGCGTTTCTCTGCCAGTGTTTGAGTGATAGAACCCAAATAAGTAGCAGCGCCGGTATTGACCACGATTACCATTGCCGCGCCACTCACCACATTGGTGCCCATAAAGCAAATATTTTCCAATTCCAAAAGCGGTTTGTTGTTGGCATCAGGAATGCTAATTTCCCTTTTTTCTACCGGCATGGTTTCCCCTGTCAATGTCGCCTGGCTGATAAAAAGATCTTTAGATTCAATGATCCGGCAATCCGCAGGAATCATATCGCCCGCAGAAAGAAATACAATATCTCCCGGTACAATTTCTTTCAGATCCAATTCTTTTTTGCCTTCTCCAACACGCAACACCAAAGAAGTATTGCTGACCATACTCTTTAATTTTTCCGCTGCCCTGTTGCTTCTGAACTCCTGCCAGAAATGCAGCAGAGAGCTAATTAAGATTAAAACGGAAATAACGATAACAGTATTAAAATTCCGTTCGCCGGGCGCTTTGGCCAACACTTCTGTGGCAAAAGAAATGAATGCAATGATGATCAGTATCCCGGTGAAAGGATTTAAAAAAGCATAGAGAAACTGAAGATACCAGGCGGGTATTTTTTCTTTGGAAACGAGATTAAGGCCGTATTTTTTTTGCCTTTCTCCGGCCTCATCATTTGACAAACCTAAGGAGTGACTTTGCAACATGGAGAAATAAATATCACGATCGTCTTTGGCTGCATTCCTTATTCTGGCAGCAGATTCTTCTGACAATCCTTCTGGTGCCTCTTTCTTTTTGAATAAAATATATTTTTCCTGTGGCGGCGCTTCTCTGATCATTGTAAATCATTATGAAGATTGAAAAAGCCGTTAAACCAATCCTGAATTTTGTTAAAAAATCAAATGGAAAAGTAAGAGAAGTTTTATCTTCAAAAAATGTTGTAGATCAGCAGGGAAGGTGATTGCAGTCAATGGAATGCCTTTGGGGAAAAGCGTTTGGAGGATTGTCTTAAACTTTCAATAACCACGGAAGCCACGCGCTGCATAATACGATTCAGCTCCGTTATGATAGATAAAAACTCTTCCGAAACGGCAATCGCCAAAGATGGCTCCCCTGGCTTTTCTCACTTCTTCTGGTGTAAGAAGCCAGGTTGAAGTTTTCAAATCAAACTTGCCGAAATTTTGCAAATCAAAATATTGCTTTTCATCTAAAATTTCGATTCTCATTTCAAGTGCCACATTGATTGAGCTGTACGCCGGTTTGAAATCTTTTCGCGATTGCAGCGCCTAATTGTCGTAACACAGGCTCCTACTGCCTTTCGGACTCTCAACCGAGTCGCAAAAAATAAATTCGCCGGTAGTTTCGCCACCGGTTTGTTCCATTTCATTCAGCGTCATTAATTCTTCTGATTTAGATAAACGCGAAGCCACTTTTGCCCAATCAATTCCCTGGTGCGCTGCCTATTTTTATCAAACCTGGATTTCAGTTTATCCATCAGTTCATCCGTCTGTTGTGAGGTTAATTTTTTTTCATAGCAATACCATTGGCTTTGGGAAGATAAAAATAAAATTGAAATAATTGTTGGCTTACTGTAAATGGATTTTTTGATACAAAAGATCATTCATTAGCTGCAATGTTAAGGTTGTGACTCAATTCGCAGACAACACCTTTTGCTGGATAAACCGGTAGCAGATCGGATTTTGTTATGGGCAAGGGGATGCAGAGGGTGGCATGAGAAAGGGTGCAAAGAAAAAAAATTGTCGGGGGAAATAAGAAGTCTATATTTAGCAAGAATATAAAAATCCTGGTTTCGTTTACATAATATAAATACCAATAAATGGCTCAAAATTTTAATAATTTATGTTCAAGTAGATTAGTATTTAAACATCTTTTTTTCGATTGTTAGATATCTTTGGAAGAAAGTTTTTCAAACTATAATACCTTTTCTCTTTGAAATCGCAACAAACAAATCCAATGAACCGAATAAATTCGACAAAACCATTCCACCTCATTCTGTTTGCACTCGCATCATTCTTTTCTTATCAAACCTTTGCCCAGACTGGAAAAACAGAGATTGCCAAATGGCAGGATGGTAAAAAAGCCGCGGTATCCATCACTTACGATGATGGCTCACGAAACCAATTCAAAGTGGCTTTGCCCATTATGGAACAACTGAAATTACCTGCAACATTCTTTGTCATCACCGGGCCCATCAAAGGTTCTGTTCATCCACCAAAATTTATGGGTAGGCCGGTTAATGAAATTATAGATGAAACTGCAACGGTTCCTACCAATGCTGATAATTTTTTTGAACGCGCTTCGGCTTGTTTGTATCTAGGTTATGCAGGCGCATTGCCTTATTACAATAAAGCGGACGAACTTTATGAAGGAGGAAAAGCGGAAGCAGCGTGGAAAGTGATGGACAC
>JBIQMJ010000441.1:0-3157 GCA_044463445.1 Segetibacter koreensis | reverse complement strand
TACAGAGGTAAAAGTTGCCTATAATAATACGGCCGTTTATGTTCTGGCATATTTGTATGATGATCCCAAAATGATCAAGCGGCAGTTGACAGCCCGTGATGATATTCACGATAAAGATGTTGACTTTTTTGGTATTGGCCTGGATACCTATAATGACAATCAAAATGCTTTTCAGTTTAAGGTTTCTGCTGCCGGAGTACAGGAAGATGCGAAACTCTCTGCTGTGGAAGACGATTCCTGGGATGCGGTGTGGGAAAGCAAAGTAAGCCTGAAAAAGAATGGGTGGATGGTTGAAATGAAAATCCCGTTTAGCGCAATCCGTTTTTCAAAAAGCAAGCTGCAAACCTGGGGCATCCAGTTTAGCCGTTTCAGGCGGGAAAATAATGAACTTTCTACCTGGAGCCCTGATGATCCAAAAACGGGGGGAACCATGAACAAATGGGGCGATTGGAAAGGACTGGAAAATATTATACCGCCTGTAAGGCTTTCGTTCCTTCCTTATCTTTCAGGAGGTATAAATATTTCTCCGGTAGAAAATCGAAAATATACTGAATATTTAAAAAGCGGCGGAATGGATGTAAAATATGGAATTAATGAAAGTTTTACGCTTGACCTTACTTTAATTCCTGATTTTGCGCAGGTACAATCTGACAATATCGTTTTAAATCTTAGTCCATTCGATATTAAATTTGAAGATTTCAGGCCATTTTTTACAGAGGGAACAGAGTTATTTAACAAGGCGGGAATTTTTTATTCAAGAAGGATTGGCGCCGCTCCGGCCGGATCTTTTAATGTGTTGGCAAAAGCCGAATCTGATTCTGATTATAGCATTATTAAAAATCCTGGCATCACAAGGCTAATCAATGGTACCAAATTCTCAGGGCGCACCAAAGGAAATTTGGGTATTGGTATCTTTAATGCCCTTACATCAAATATGAATGCTGAGATCCTGGATAAATCAACAGATTCTGTCATTCGTTTTCAAACAGAACCTTTGACTAATTACAACATTATCGTCCTGGACCAGGCTCTGAAACACCGGTCGTCCGTCACTTTCACGAATACCAATGTTTTAAGAAATGGAAATAAAAGAAATGCCAATGTAACGGCGATTGATCTTTCTTTCTTTGATAAAAAAAATCAACATCATATTTTTCTGGATGGTGTTTACAGCACGATTTGGGGAAAACAAGCCAGTTATGACGGGTACAAAGCCGATGCGCGTTATCAAAAAGTAAGTGGAAAATTTCAATATTCCTTTTTAATGAGTGCCTTGTCTGATACCTATGATCCAAACGATCTTGGATTTCTTCAAAACAATAACCAGTTTAATTATACGGGAAATCTAAGCTATGTAATCTATAAGCCAACGAAGCATTTTTTGAATCAGCGATATACTTTAGGGGCTACCAATCAGTATTTGTATAAACCATTTGAGTGGCAAAATTTCGTAATCAATTCCACTGCATTTCTCCTGATGAAAGATTTTTCCTATGTTACAGCAACGTTGCAGATAACACCATTGTGGTCCAACGATTTTTTTGAATTAAGAACTCCGAAAAGGGTATTAAAAAGACCTGCACAATATTTCCTGAACGTCACCGGGAGTTCTGATTCGCGAAAAAAATTATTCCTAAATTATTCCGCAGAAAGTGGCATTACCTCTTTGCCTGATCCTCCTTATTATGGCTTTACCCTTGGGGCCACCTATAAATTCAATGATCGTTTTCAAATGAATGCTGAAGGGCATTTGGACAAAGACGAGGCCAATTACGGATATGCTTTCAGAAATGTAAATTATAATTCAATGCCCATACTTGGCCAGCGAACTGTAAAAACTGATTATTCCGTACTGAGCGCTGCCTATGCTGTAAATGCACTTATGAATTTAACCATCCGTTTGCGCCATTATTGGAGCAGTGTGGTATATCATCATTTTTATGATGTAAAAGAAGATGGCTTCTGGACGGAACGGAGTTTTTCACCCGGCTATAATTTTAATTTTAATACTTTCAATATTGATATGTTCTATACCTGGGATTTTTTACCCGGAAGTCGTATTACCCTTTCATGGAAAAATGCACTGGGCGCGGATGTCTATCTTGATGAAACCCAATACCGGACTTATTTTAAAAACTTCAACCAGGTATTAAAAAGCCCTCATTCCAATGAAGTAAGCCTGAAAGTGGTTTATTATATTGATTATCTCAACTTTAAAAAACACTAAAGATTTTCGGTAAAATAAATCCCCATTATTGCTTTGCTTACTGTATTAAGTCTGTTTCTTTTATATGGAAGGCGCTATTTTTTAATTTAAAAAAAATATCTTTCCTCCGGATTTAATTCTTTTAGAAAAAAAATGACTATGATGTTTTTTTACTTTCTTTTATTTTCGTTTTCGGGGATTCAAAGCATGAATGATCATCCCATAGATACAGCCCAAATGTATAAAGAAATTGTTGCTGAATTTGCTAAACAACCTGAGGGTACTTTTGCGGTAGCTCTTAAAGATCTTTCCACCGGTGAAAGTTTTTTACTGAATGCTCATCAAAGTTTTCATGCGGCAAGCACCATCAAAACGGCTTTTCTGATTGAAACCTTTAAGCAGGCAGCGGTGCATAAATTTTCTCTTTCTGATTCTATTTTTATTCATAATGATTTCAAAAGTATTGTGGATGGAAGTATTTACCATCTTGACTCAACGGATGATAGCGAAAAAGATTTATACCGGCGAATCGGGGAGAAGGAAACTATTTATAATTTATTGTACCGGATGATTACACAAAGCAGTAATTTATCTACGAACATTATCGTAGATCTGGTAGGCGCTAAAAATGCCAATCAAACTATGCGTTCTATCGGCGCCAACGAAATACAGGCTTTGCGCGGTGTGGAAGATAATAAAGCATATGAACTGGGAATGAACAATACAGTGACCGCCTACGACCTGATGGTTATTTTTGAACATCTTGCGAAAGGGACGGTAGTAAATAAACAATCGTGTGATTCCATGATACAGATATTACTGCATCAAAAGTTGAAAGAAAAAATTCCTGCAAAACTTCCGTCCAGTGTGAAAGTTGCCAATAAAACCGGCTCGATCGAAAAGATATCTCACGATTCCGGAATTGTGTTTTTACCCGACGGAAGAAAATAT
>JBIQMJ010000440.1:0-3210 GCA_044463445.1 Segetibacter koreensis | reverse complement strand
ACCCCAAATTCAAAGTTAAATTCGTTTTCCTTACTCGTTTTAATTGTGCCGATTGGCAAGACCTCTAAAAATTTTCCTGCTTGTATTTTGCTTAAAATTTGATCTGTGGGATTAGAAAAGGGAACGTTAAGATCTTTTTCCCTAACTCCTGCCACTTCTGCTATTATATAATAATTCTGGTAAGGAATAATTACATAGCTATTTAGCTGAGCAAAATAATGAATATCATCAAATCCGGTTACATTGAAATTGTCTAGTCCGCTTAATAATTCAACTGAGAAACGGTCAGAATTGATTGCTACAACTTTACCAATAACCCTTTGTTTATCCTCTTTTGTCATTTCAATAAATTTTTTAGAGTATTGATTGTTGTTTCCATTTTTTTATCCAAGTCTTCGGCAGTTAAATCCGGCATTATTTCTTCAACAAATCGTTTGAAATAGTGAAGGGGAATAGAAGAATCATCCTTTCCTCCAATTATCCAAATCCGTGAATCATTTAGGTTCTGCAATTTCCCAATAGCATTATTTTCTGTTGGCTTTCCAATAACAATTAGCCTAAAAGATGGAATTGTAAAGGCTTGAAAAATTAAATTGTTTATATGTTCATCACTAAAGCTATATCCGAGTGTTACAAGGATATTATTGTTTTGCATTAATTTTTTCTGGAATTCACGAAACAAATCAGAATAAGGACTTCCAAGGCTTGCGTTGTATTTCAACGGCGTCGGATGAATCATAATTGTTTCCTTACCTTTTAACTTTTCAAATGTTGGCTCTTGAATTTCCTTTACGTTAAACAACTTGTTGTCACCTGTTGCCTGAATCCAGTTTACTGAACCATGAAGTTTGTACAGGTAAAAAAAATTGTCGATGACGCTCCATTTGGATTGAGATAAGTCCATTTTTTCTGCAAGAGCATAGTTGAAAATTGCAGGATTGAAAAATTTACTTATACCGCCTGTAAATCCATTCACATAATGAATCCCTAATAAATCCATTGCCCTTTCCGAATACAGATCATAGTTTGTTGTGAAAATATTTAAGCGTGGCAAAGTGGAGTTTCGAGATAAGAGCTTTCTATAAAGTTGTTTGTATAATTCTATTAACTCAAAATCTTTACCCGATTTACTTTTGTCTTCATTTAAGCATTTTTGCAAAAGGAAATTTCTTGCCTTTTTAATAATAAAATCTATTTTTTCAAAGTCCCCTAAATTTTTAAATTCTTTAGAATTTGTTTCTTCTTCCATTAATTTTTTTTCCGATTCTTCAAGTTTCGGCTTAGATATTTTTGAATGGTAGAAGGACAAGCTGTGTAGTGTTGATAGAAAAGTTTCGAGATTTGTCGAAAATGTTGAATCAGTTACGTCAATTCCCAATTCTTCCTTCAGCCATTTTTTTTCGTCGTTAAACTCTTCGGAATTGTAAAACTCCTCAGCTATTGGTGCCATGATAGGAATGCCGATTTGAACCTTTTCAATTTTGGATTGATTTTCAGTATTACTATCTTTTGTTTCAGACTTATCTGATTGCTGTCCTTCTGTTTGCTCTGCTTCTGCATGCTCTTGAATGTTTTCTTCTGGAGTTCCTTCTTTTACTTCTATTTCAGTTTCGTATGAAGAACAACCACTGCCCAATAAAAAGGATAAATTCTTATTGTCAAGAACTTTTAAAAAAGAATCTTGCATTTTCTTTAGCTCGGATTGCTCTGTACTTTGTTCCTTTTTGGACTCAAGGATGTTCTCTTTGCCTTTGTAAAAAAATAGTTCCATACTCTTTTTCTATTGTTAAGATTTAAAGGAAAAAACTTGCAGATTCATCAAACAAATTATAGTTTTTTTCATAGCACGTATAATTTTTCTGAGATTCATTTTATTTAATCTCACTCATTTTCATAAAATTAATTTGACTTTTTAATATGCCCAACGAAATTAATTTTTGCTTTCTTTCATTTATTTCTTCAGGCTTGTAATACGAGATATCCCATTCCTGTATGTCGTAATTATCAGTCCAGCTTTTCAACAGATTTAAAGATATACTGCGTTTTCTCTTTTTCAGTCACTTTGAATTCTTCTATAATTTCTTGGCAAATCAATTTGTAACTAATGGTATCAAGTGTAATTCCTCTTAACTCCTCAGGATTTGCTCCCCCGCTGAACTCTTTACCTTCGTCAAGTGTCTTAATTCTCCATGTTCCTCTTTCAACATCGGCCTGCACAAAAACTCCTACGAATTCTTTTATTTCTTCGGTCAATTCTTCAGATTGATTTAATATGTCATAAATTTTCTGAGCCTTGTCTGTGTCTACAATGTGATAATGTACTTGTTCTTGATTAGGCGCAAACCATTTATGTTTTAGCTTTAGTTTTTCGTCTATGATTTTCTTCAAAATTTTTTTAAAGCTACTTATTGCATGTCCTTTCAGGCTTTTCAATGAAATAACTAATTCTTCGTTATTTGTATAATCAGTAAGAATTTGGTCAATTTTTTCGAGACCAAATTCAATCATGCAGTTTCCAAATAAATCTTTTTGAGATTGAGAATATAAATGAATATTGAATGAGGCTCTTGATGCGGCAAAAGCTCTAAGTTTATAATTCATTGGAACTATAAAAGCTTTCTTATCTTTTGCTTTATGTTCAATTAATCCCTTTTTGTACGAATTTTCAAGCATAACTGAATATAGCTTTACTACATCACCAAGATCGTCTGCATCTATACTGTACTCATCTTTATCATCTGAAAGGGCAAGATGAATAACAGCGTTGTCTTTTTCTACAACTTCTTGAACAATTGAACTGTGGTCGATGATTTCATTGTTCAAATAAAATCCATTTTCAGGTAAAAACTGCTCAGGAATAGTGTCAAATTCTGCCCTGCTCGCGAAAATTTGTTCATTGTCTATTACAAAAGTGTACCATTCGTTTGTTTCGGGCTGGAACAAGATTTCTCTCAATTCAACTTGTCCTTTTATAAAGGCACTAAGCCTATTTGAGGAAATAGCTATAGCGATGTAATTTGGTACATTGTCATTTAAATCCACCAGTAAACATATAAAATTGGTGTCCACTTCATCTGTAGCTATAAATAGCTCTGGCATGTCGTAGTAAACCAATATTTGAGATATGTTAAGGCTCTTTTGCATTAGATTGTTTCCAGTTCAAAATTAGATGTTCTCCACCATGAATGATGGCTTGGTTTAAAAGTTTGC
>JBIQMJ010000439.1:0-3232 GCA_044463445.1 Segetibacter koreensis | reverse complement strand
CACAATTTTTTCAATCATGGCAATGTTGGGAACATTCATCGGCTCAAAAACATAAGGCTGCAGGTTGCAACCAAATGTGGGCAGCATTACGCGTTCCCCTGTTATCGTTTGAAGAATAATTTGAATACTTTTTCTTACATTATCTTCATCCGAAACCATTTCCACGCCGTACCATTCGCGGCGAAATGTGGGAGGAAAACTCCAGCCTGTGCCTAAAAAAGACCTGTCAATTGTTTCTGTATCCATAATAAATTTTTTAACCGCCAATAATTACTGTCGTGCAACCCGATGTTAAACTGCCGCCATGTGCAGTTGAATCGCCTTGTCTTGCAGCAGGTTTATTGCCAATAAAAACTGATGATGAACCTTTAAGAATACTATCAGGCGGACCTGCACATGTACACATATTGCCCACTGTTGCTGCGGGCTTGCCGCCAATTAATACATTAGGCATACCGGGCGGTAAAATAGGGCCTCCGGTATGTGGCGTGCTGCCTGGCGGTGGGTTAGTGAGCGGGCAACTATGATTATCTCCAACTCTTGCTGCAAATGCCATTGCTTAATTTTTTTTATTTTGATTTTCCTACTAATCAATATTCAATATTGAGTATGCAATAATCGATGCTCAACGCAACAGTTCTAAATTGATTATTGAGTGTTGATTGTTTAATATTGAATATTTATAAAGCATTTTGCTGCTCTTTCTTTTTTATCATCTAATTAATCATTACCTGCGTCCCTTTTATAACTACATTTTTGGATGATTGAATGGTAATGCCTGATGCATCCATTTTAATCGTATTACCATTTTCATCTTTCATTATAAAAGCACTTGAATCATCATTCATCACAATTGATTTTTCTCCTGATAGAGTAGTTGCAACAATTGTGACACGTTTATTACTGTCATCGAAAATCAACTTCATTTTTTCCTTTGTTACAAAACCATATTGTTCTTTTCCTTCATCTGCAGGCAATGGTGATTTTTTTGAATCTTTACTATGCAGATAACCCAGCACAATTGCTTCACGAGGGTCATCATTTAAAAAACCTAACACCACTTCATCACTAACCTGTGGCCGGAAATAAACACCACGACTATCTCCCGCATCCAGGGTTGCAACTCTTGCCCATATTCCTTCATCACCCGAAGTAATTATCGGCACATGCACTTTTATTCTGTATTGACCACCATCTTCTGTATCATCAACATCTAACACAACACCTATTTGTAAACCATTTATACCAGGCAATAAACCTGAGGCAGGTTTATTCATCACATCTTCTCTTTTATAAAACCAATCATCTCTCCAGCCAAACTGAATATCTGTTTGCCATGAACCTTCATAATGGTGCAGCACACCGGTAACAAAAACATTTCCGTTAAAGCGATCGCCAACACCGGCGAGTGTTATTATATTTCCTGGTTTTACTGAGGCATTTCCTTTAATGCGTACACGTCCAATAATTTTTAAAAGATGATTGCGCATTGCATAAGCGTTAGACCAATTGTTTAATTGATCTTCTGTAAGATGTCCTGAGTGATTAAGTTTTATTTCTGCGTTCAACACGCCGCCTAAATCACCAGAAGAAAGATTGCCGTTTTCTGAAAATGTTGCAGCGCCCGGATCTGATTCTTCAACTTTTTGTTTTGTAAAATCCCATGAATGACTGGTAATTTGTTTTATCTGTTTACGTGCGTCCATTTCTGCTTCAAAATCCCAAATATTATCGCCATACATTGCTTTTAAAACCACTGTGCCCGATGATGACGGTTTTTTTGCATTCAATTTTCCATCATCCGTTAAAACAAACATGCCATTGGCCTCTGCCCTTGTTACAATAAAATCCCAATCTGTTGTATCAAACTGAACCAGTTGTTTAAATGAGAATTTAGTTGCATCAATATCGCCGGCGAGATCACTTGCGAGCTCTTTTATTACATCACTGTCAGTTTCGTTAATATGATACACACTTTTTCGTGCCATGGTTAATTTTACAGCTTTGTCTTTTGCTTCAATTGTTAATAATGAAGAAGCATGCTGTCTAACTTTAATACTGTGTTTTATAATGATGCCTTCGAAAACGGTATCAACTTCGCCATGATAACCTAACTGAATTTTTATAGTGCTGCCTGGTTTAAATTTATCATCGTTGCTCAGCGGGAAATCTCTATTTGATGCGGAACCATCGAAAAAAATTATTTTGGCAGAAGCTATTTTATTAAATGTTTTATTAATTGTAATCTGAGATAACAAAATCTGATTACTTAACACTGTTCCGTTAATAAAAACTTTCCTGGTAACAACATCTGTTTCCTTTTTAGTTCCGGGTAATATTGAAGATAAAGTATCAGCCATCTTTCTAAATTTATTTATCAGCTATCGGCGGAAAAACAAGTGTTGTTCCTGCTTTTAATTTTCTAAAATTTTTAAGCTTGTTTACTTTGGCAACCTGTAAATAATACATTTGATTGTCGTAGATGTTATAGGTGAGTGACGGCAAAATATCTCCTTCTTTTACTTCTACTTTATGCGTTAAATCGGGAGAAGAAAGCATGCTTAATATAGCACCTAAAGTGGAAGGTGTTCTTTCTACAAAGCTTGCACTTATTTTGGCGCGTATAGGCAAACCAAACATATCAAACATAGTGTAAGTAACATTTGATGAAGTAATGTTACATGAACTGATGAATGTGCCATATTGAACCAGTAAGTAAGGCGGTCTGTGTGTTTTACTAACGATTACTGTTGTAGCAGTTCTAAAAAGAAGTACCTGTGCTGTAACGGGTATTTTTATACCGTTGGTGTTTACACCGGTTCCGTCAAGTGTAAATTCAATTGAAAAAGAACGCGGCCTGGTTGCAACATAAACAGGATTTGATCCGCTGTCTCCTGCAGCACAATCGTTCTCCCATTTTACGTCTTCTTTTATGGATAAATTTTCGGGATTAAACATGGCAATGAAAGGAATGCCTGCGGGTATTCCATTTTCATTAACCGGAATAATCTTTAAATTGAAAGGCAGTTTTGCCGCACTTATTGCATCCATTATCTTTCTTGTTTTTCTCTTATTATTTCCAATACTTTTTCTATTAATTCATTTTCGCCGTTGCTATTTGGAGGACAGTCAGGTTCATTGGTGCCTGAGTTGCCGGATGGCCGCGGATCAACAACAGCTTTTATAATTACTTCATTTATTTGTACCGGCATGATGTTACATTTTTCGTTCG
>JBIQMJ010000438.1:0-3202 GCA_044463445.1 Segetibacter koreensis | reverse complement strand
ACGTTATTTAAAAATGCTTTTTGCGCCATTCCTTTTTTAACTAAGATTATCATATTTCAAAATTATCTAAAATAACCGGTTTGTAAAATCTTCTTTTTTGAATTAAGATACTTTTTAAATTCATCCGCAAAGGCTTGTGTTATGAAGTCCTTTAAGGTATCTGTTAAATGGCCGTGCTCCTCATAAGTAAGGCCCTGAATTGTCGGGTGCTTAACCCTTACTTTTAACATTGAACCGTCTTTATCTGCTTTTGTTTCAATATAATCATTAATAGAGACTTTGCAATTTTCGCCTATCTCAATTGTAATCATGTTAATTTCTCCATCAAATATTGCATTGACAAAATCCGCAGCACTGGCAGCCGGTGGCATCGCTGTTGGCATTTTATCTATCGTCCTGAATTGTTTGTTTATTTGCTCGTTTACTATCTGGAAGAAAGACCGTTTTTCATCGTCTATGTTATTGCGGCTCTTTGTTGATTTATCGCCGTATAAATAAACCTGTCCTGTATAATTGATTCTTTGCAAGTAATTGACAATCTTTTTACCGGCTCTGCTGGCTGTGTTTTCTGGGTCGCTTGCTGGTAGTTCATCTATCTGTCTTACGCGCCATCCTGCACCATTTCTGACCAATTGCCATACGGTTATTGCGATATGTGGATAAACGTTGCTATCAATTGAAATATGGATAGTGGTTTCAGGATTGTATGTTACCGGCCTTATATGTTTGACTAAATCAAAACTTCTTAAAAATTCGCCACCGGTTTTTAATTGAACATCCCAGTTACCTTCTACAAAAACATCGTATTCATACCGGTTTAGATTTTCCTTCAATGAAGGCAGGTAATTTGGTTGCGCTGTCATTAAAGGAATGTTATCGTAAATACGTGACTGAATATAAAGCCATGTATTTTTTAGTGTTCCTTGCTTAAACGGAATGTAAACCAATTCTTTTAACCATCCCTGAGTTGGGTTACAAGTGCCCACAACTAACGGTTTAGGCTGTATCTTCAATTTCGGTATTATGTAACTTCCCGCGCGTTCAAAAGCTTTGTATAACGTTTGCTGTTTACATTCGTTTATTTCCTCAAATCCAAATCCGTTCACTTCTAACCCTTTCCATCTATCCAAATCTTTATCAGTTGAGAAGCTCTCAGGAAAGAAAATTATTTGTGAACCATTTTTAAAAGTCACGGTGTGCGTTTCGTTGTTATGAGACTGAATAAAATTCTCAGGCTTTATTTTATTCCATGATGGGTAAAGATTCTTTTTAATCGTTGGAAGGTCTTTTCTGACTATTGCCCACCGTGAACCAGGGAAGAAACGTGAAAGCAGAATGAACAAAGCAAGTAAGGCAAAAGTTTTACCACCTCTGATAGCGCCGCCATAAACTATAAATGAATAATCGCCGGATAAGGCAGCGTCAAAGAATTCCTGTTGTTTAGGGAACGGTTCAAATAATATTTTTTTGGTAACGGTTGCTTCCACATTTAGAATTCAATTTCTTTTCCGTTGATAATGATAACCTGTTTTTCGGTTTTTATATCTAATTTTTCGGCTGCGTTGTAACCCAAAACCTTACAAAGACTATCCAAAGCGCCTTTTCGATCACTCATTTTTATTTTCTTAGTGTAACCCAAAACAACTTGCTGACCTTGCCCGTTCCCTCCTTTTTCTTCCATCACTTCAAATCCGGTTAAAGCAAACGCGGTTTCTTCATCCAAATCTGGCACAGATAAAATATTTCCATTTTCATCATAAAATTTCCTACTGTCGTAAAATGCAAGTTTTTTATAGCCGTTTAAAACCATTTCACGGGTAATTCCTGCATTTATCGCGTCCTTTTCTCTGATGCTTTTTATAAATTCGGCGATATAAGGTTTTTTAAGGTTTTCGTCTCCAATAACACCGGCTGTTTTTTCGCTATAACCAGCCCTGATTGCCGCCTGAGTTGCGTTAAAGTCAACAAGGTATTCCTGACAGAATTTTTCCTGTTTTGCGGTTAATTTATTTGCCATAAATTACTTTTGTTTTACTCATAACGATAATATCAATAGGTAATTTATTGCGACTTATTATCTGATATGGTATTGAAGAAAAGAAGCTACTGCAAATAATGCAGGAATCAATTATTAACCCGTTATTTTCAAACATCGCTTTATAGCCTAATACTTGTCCGATTGCTCTGCATAATTCCGATGTTGTGGATTTCGGATGTTTGCATTCTACTATAATATTTTTACCACACTTCGTTTTAATAAAAAAATCTACGGCGTGCGCCATACGCCCCCGTCTCATATTCATAGATACCGGCAATTCTCTTCTGTAAAAATCAAGTTCAAAGCCCAAATCTTCGATACAAAATTGAGATATATTTAATTCTATAAAATCGCACAGTTCTTTTTCTGAATTAAATTCTTCATGCTTGTTAAAATCAATTAGTTCTTTATCATCAGGACTTAACTTTATCATAGCATTTTATTTACTAAAAACAATTTCATTCAAATTACCTGACAGCGACATATAATTTTCACGTCTTGCGCTGTTTACTTGAATCTCATCTTTCATATTCTTAACGCCGCTTCGTATTGTAGTCCAATGGCGCTGATTGAAATACTCCCCCAAATCTCTAAGTGTTATATCTAAATCTACTTTACATACTACCCAAACCATTGCCCGAGCTATACACACTTCTTCTTTTTTGCCATGCCCGACTATTTGAGACGGTTCTATACTCATCATTTCGGACGCTTTTAAAACTAATTTTTGAACCGTCTGAAGCTGGCAAAGATTCATGGGTATAAATATCATTCAATTGTAGGGTTTTTTAAAATGAAATGGCAATATTTTTAGCATTTTGCCAAATCTTTTGACAAAAACAGGTATAAATCATCAATTTCAAGAACTTCAGCCAGTTTTATTAAGTAAAAAAGCGGTGGATCGCTTCTGCCTTCCTCCCAGGACGCGTATCTTTTTCTGTTCACTCTCAATCGCTCAGATATTGATTTTTGAGTTAGTTTTCTTTCTTTTCGCTTAAACTTTAAGTTAGAAGGAAAAGGACTTGTTTTATATATTCTTAGTTCCATTGGTTAAATTTAAAACAGGGTTCGCCCGTCAACTCAAAAAATAATCATATTATTAATTAAATTACGAACCCTGTTAATGAGGTTTATTATTTCAGTTGTCAAAATTTCTTTTACAAC
>JBIQMJ010000437.1:0-3255 GCA_044463445.1 Segetibacter koreensis | reverse complement strand
AATATCACAAACAAAATATCAACTGTACCCAGGAAATGCATACGAATGGCTTTAGTTTAAGAATTATTTTTAAGTATATGGTTTTGCCAACCTGGTTTATAGATTCAACCAGGTTGGCTTTCTATTGAACAGTGCTTGTATCTATTATATAAATCTATTGACAATATTTTCAAAATACTCCTGTTTGCCGCTAATGATTTCCGGTTCTCCATTTTTAGCAGCAAGATTTCTCAAATCGTCGAGAGTCAGTTTGCCTTCTTCAAAAGCTTTTCCTTTTCCTGTATCAAAAGAAGCATATCTTTCTTCACGTAATTTTTTGTAATCGGATTTTTTTAAAATGTTATCAGCAGTGATTAACGCTCTGGCAAAAGAATCCATTCCGCCAATATGCGCATAAAAAAGATCAGCGGGATCGGTGGAATTTCTGCGGATTTTTGCATCGAAATTAATTCCGCCACTTTTAAATCCGCCTGCTTCGAGGATGATCAACATTGCTTCCGTAAGCTCATTGATATTATTCGGAAACTGGTCGGTATCCCAGCCGTTTTGATAGTCACCGCGATTGGCATCCATACTTCCCAAAACACCTACATCAGCAGCTACCTGCAGCTCATGCGTGAAAGTATGACCTGCGAGCGTTGCATGGTTTACTTCAATATTTAATTTAAAATCTTCCATCAGATCATACTGGCGTAAAAAACTGATCACAGTAGCGGCATCATAATCGTATTGATGCTTGGTGGGTTCGCATGGTTTAGGTTCGATAAAAAAGGTTCCTTTAAAACCATTTCTACGTGCATAATCTTTAGCTGTGTGCAAAAATTTTGCAAGATGTTCCTGTTCTCTTTTCATATTGGTATTCAGCAAAGTCATGTAACCTTCGCGTCCACCCCAGAAAACATAATTGGCTCCCCCCAGTTCGATAGTGGCATCCAATGCGGCTTTTACCTGTGCGGCAGCGTGGGTCAATACCTTGAAATCCGGGTTGGTAGAAGCGCCATTCATATATCTTTTATGAGAAAAAAGATTCGCAGTTCCCCATAATAACTTTACTCCGCTTTCCTGTTGCTTTTGTTTTGCATAAGCAGTTATTGCTTTCAATCTTTTTTCATTTTCAACCACATCGTTAGAATAATCTACCAGGTCCAGATCATGAAAGCAATAATAAGGCATTCCCATTTTGGTAATAAATTCAAATGCAGCATCCATTTTATCTTTCGCTCTTTTTACCGGATCTTCTTTTTCGTTCCAGGGAAAAATATGAGTGCCTTCACCAAAAGGATCTGACCCGTTATTCACGAATGAATGCCAATAAGCACATGCAAATTTGAAAAACTCTTTCATGGTAGTTCCTGCGATTTTCTTATTCTCATCATACCATCTAAAAGCCAAAGGATTATCGCTTTTAAGGCCTTCGTATTTAATTTGGGGAATGTTTTTAAAAAACTCTTTTTTTCCTGTGATTACTGACATAGCTTATTGTTTTATTTTTTTGTTTTAAATTTTAATTTTCATAGTAAATGAATATTTATATCCATTTTTGCATTTTATTTTCTTTGGATTTCTGCTTCTTTATTAGATTTTAATTCTTTCCCGATCCAGTTTTTTTTGTAAAATCAAACCGTGCCAGCCTGAACGCATTAAATGTACTATCATCTTCTTTAATTTTAATATTTTTATCGACTGAAATATTTTTAAATACCTGGGTTTTGCCTGTTGCAGGCCAGGTGATCTCGATCTTTTCAATAAAAGTGGCCTGCCCAACGCCAATATGCTGCTGCAAAGGGTTAGCACCAAAACTTCCGCCGGAATTTACATCCCTAAATACAGATCTTTCCACATTATTTTCTTTAAATGTCACTTTTATTTTTGCCCCAATGGCCACTTTGTTCGAAACAGTTCCTTCTAATAAAATATTGACCCAGTGATTATCATTTTGGCCAGGGTTTAGATACAAAGAATTTTCATATGCATCTCCGACATATGCTCCGCCCATTTTGATATAAATATCTTCATCGCCATCATTGTCCAAATCAACAAAAGAAACACCATGACCTTTCTGAATATTTCCCACGCGGGCCGAAATGGTCGCATCCAAAAAATGTTTCCCGTTTATATTTTTAAATAATTTGTTCGGAACCGCTGATTTGAAAGATGGGTTTCCGGTTCCCAAATAAAAATCCAGGTAGCCATCATTGTCTATGTCTCCAAAATTTGATCCCATTGCAAAAGCCACCTTGTTCAGTCCCACCTTTGCAGACACGTCTTCAAAGGTGCCGTCATGATTATTCCGGAATAAAAAAACTTTCCCGGCATTGTTCACGGGCGCTCCTGCTGCTTCTGCACCTGCGTACGTGGCAAGAGAGCCGGAGAATTCGTATCCGCATACCAGGATATCAAGCCATCCATCGTTGTCATAATCCCAAAACCAGGTAGGAAAGGTGCGTGACCTGTTATTACTCAAACCAGCCTGTTTACTCACATCTTCAAATTTTACAATGCCATTCTTTACAGACTCATTTTTCAATAATATTTTCTTTCCATTTAGAGTGGAAATAAAAATATCAGTAAGCCCATCGTTATTATAATCGCCGGAGGTAACGCCTTTTACAAAATCTATGATGGCACATCCGGCCTTTGCAGCCATTTCTGTAAAAGTACCGTTCTTGTTATTGATATATAACTCGCACGGATGAAGTTCTTCGCCGGGCGTGGTTTCATTTCCTATAAATACATCGAGCCAGCCATCATTATTAAAATCTGCCCAGGTAGCTGTTTGAGTGGGATGAAATGAAAGTAAACCGGCTTCTTTAGTCACATCTGTGAATGTGCCATCGCCATTGTTTCTTAATAAGGAGTTAGGGCTTTTTCCAAATTTTCCCTTCCAGCCACCTCTTACCACAAAAATATCTTTGAAACCATCATTGTTATAATCTGTTTGCATCATGTTCAGGCCACCGGTTAAATATCCCAGGCCTGACGAATCCGATAAGTCGGTAAAAGTTCCGTTTCCATTGTTTCTGTAAAACTTCATAGGTTCTGTGAGCGACCAACTGCTCAGCACAATATCGGGATACCCATCATTATTAAAATCATCCACAATATTTCCACCTGCCTGGCATTTATAATTCAGGCCTACATTTGCAGCCACGTCAGTGAAGGGTTTTATGGTATTGAGCGAACCATCATTCTCCACTTTTAAAAGATATTGTGGAGGCACTTGCTGGGGATAGCCCCCAGTTGTCATGTAAGCGA
>JBIQMJ010000436.1:0-3271 GCA_044463445.1 Segetibacter koreensis | reverse complement strand
TTGAAAGAAATGCATTAAAAAGAAATGCATTAATTTGATATGCAAAAAGCAGTAAACCAACTTAAAAGACGGATTTCTATTTTGACCCTTGTTAAAAAGCAGACCGATAAAGTAATTTTACGAATTGCGATTTGGTTTTTTTACGATTGATCCGGTAATTTCATAGCCAAAAAATCAGTCAGTTTTGCGCTTGTGCCGCAATCTCATACATCCTATCTTTGTTTTCAGAAGTTGATTGATGTTCAACAAACATTGATCGAATGTCCAAATCCGTTGAAAGATACCGTTTCCTTTAATCCAGGAAAAACCATAAATCCGATATCAGTCAACTTCTTTTTTTGATTCAGGTCCTTTAGAAAAATATTTATCCCGATGAGAACCGGCTTTAATCCAGCCAAAAACTTATCCTGGAAAACCGATAACCTTCAGAAATGAAATTTTAGAAACTTTCGCCCAAAAAGCGGAAGTTTTTTTATGTCAAGAAGTTATAATCGGATCCTGATTTATTTTCCCGGTGAATATGAATTGTAATTATTTATTGATTTACTATAGCTAGAAATCAATACCGGTCCAGGTTTTTTTGTTCTTCTCATATTTTTCATAATCAAATTTATATAATCTCCCAGGCCGATGGGGCACATTCTTTTCGTCTTCGCCCTGGTCGATCAAAAAATTCATTGAAAAGAATTTTTTTCTAAAATTCCTGCGGTCTAACTTTTTATTGAGTATAGCTTCATATAAATTTTGTAGTTCTCTTAATGAAAATTTATTGGGAAGCAAACTAAATCCGAGTGGATGCTCCTGCACTCTTTTCTGAAGCCATGCATAACAGGCATCGAAAATCTTTTTATGATCGAACAATAATTCTTTTACATTGTCCACATCGTGCCAGTGCAGGTCATTATCAAGAATCTTTAACTTGTGATGCTGCACATTTATCAGGGTGCAATAGGCAACTGACACAACTCTTCCCGCAGGATGCCGGCCTACTTCGCCAAAAGTATGCACCTGTTCCAGGTAGAGGTCGTTTATTCCTGTACGTTGTTTTAAAATCCGGTAAGCACTTTCCCGGAGATCTTCGTTAGGCTTTACGAGATCTCCGAGGAGTGAAAATTTATTCAGGTATTTTTTAAGATCAGAACGGATCAGCAAAACCTTTAGCTTGTTTTCATCAAAACCAAAAATTACGCAATCTACTGATAAGGCGACACGATTAATACTTTGAACTTCGGTTTGTAAACCTTTTAAAGTTTTTGTCTGGGAATGCCCATGGTTGATTTTCAAATTTACTTCAGTCATACAATTCCTGCAACTTTTTATAATTGATAATGGATTTTTTTCAAGGAGTGATATTTGTTTTTCGCTGAAAAGGTAAAAATAAATAAATCCCATCTGCAAAACTTTTACTTTCCTGTTGCAGGATTGACTTTTTATTCATTTTACAACCATATTGCCGGCATTCAGGATACTTCCGCGCCATTTTGTCTGTGTAAAATAAACACATTCTTTTAAAAAAAAGTGATTTCTTAAAAAAAATTATCATACAAAAATAAAAATATATGAAATTTATTTGTTTACTGTCAATCCTGAAAATCTTCTCTTAACATGAATTTAGAGAATAAATATTGGGATTATGAAAATTTTTGGAGACGGAAAATTTATTTAAATAATTAATCTGTACATTTAAACCTGCAAATAATTCTTTAACGGTATTCTTTATATTATTTTATTTTAAAAAATTGCATTTTAATTTATTTGAAACAATCAGAGTTTTAAAATCAATTTAATTTAAAACCCAATATTCTTAGATGAAAATCACGACCCGCCTGCAACTCTCTATCATGATGTTTCTTGAATTTTTTATTTGGGGCGCATGGTTTGTAACTCTTGGTACTTTTTTAATCAACAATCTTCACGCAAGTGGCGCTGAAACCGGAGCTGTTTTTTCTACTCAATCCTGGGGAGCTATTATCGCTCCTTTTATTATTGGCCTGATAGCTGACCGGTATTTCAATGCAGAAAAAATTCTGGCGGTATTGCACCTGGTGGGAGCGGTTTTGATGTATCAAATGCATTCTGCTACGGAAGTTTCAGTTTTTTATCCTTATGTGCTGGGATATATGATACTTTTTATGCCCACTCTGGCTCTGGTAAATTCCATTTCTTTTAGTCAGATGAAAGATACCGAAAAAGAATTTCCTCCCATTCGTGTATGGGGCACCATCGGTTGGATCGTTGCCGGCCTTGCAATTAGTTTTGTTTTTGTATGGGATTCGGCAGAAAATATCCAGGCAGGCCTGATGAAAAATACTTTCTTATTGGCTTCCATTGCTTCTTTGATTTTGGGGATTTTTAGTTTTGCATTGCCAAAAACACCTCCTAAAATGGAAAAAGGATCCAAAGTAAAAATATCAGAGGTATTAGGGTTGGATGCTTTAAAATTATTGAAGGATAAAAATTACCTGATATTTTTTATTGCTTCTATTTTGATAGACATTCCACTGGCATTTTATTACCAATATGCCAATCCCTATCTTACCGATATCGGGATGACCAACGCCACCGCAAAAATGAGCCTTGGACAATTTTTTGAAATATTTTTCTTATTGATGCTTCCTTTCTTTTTCAAAAAATTTGGCTTTAAAATTACTATCATGGCAGGTATGCTGGCCTGGGCCATCCGGTATGCCTTATTTGCTTATGGAAATGCAGGTGATCTTACTTTTATGCTGATAATAGCTATTATTTTACATGGCATTTGTTATGATTTCTTTATGGTATCAGGGCAAATATATACAGATGCCAAGGCAGGGCCCAAAGTAAAAAGCGCCGCCCAGGGATTGATCACTTTAGCTACATATGGTATTGGAATGCTGATTGGATATGAGATTGCGGGATTAATTGCAGACGCTTATAAAACCGGGGAAAATGCTTTCGATTGGAAAATGATCTGGATCATTCCATCTATCATCGCTTTTGTAGTCTTTTTGTTATTTGCAATTTTCTTTCATGATAAAAACGAAAAACCAGTTGACGCGGCTGTCAATATTTAAGAATATGGAAACAAAACAAACCCGAAGAGCACTTATTAAAAATCTTGCGTTAGGAGCTTCAGCATTGGCCATAACGCCTTCATCAGCCCTGGCAGCCTGTAACTCATCAGAAAATGAATCATCAGGAAAAAAAATAAAATTGAAAGGCAATATCAACCATTCAGTTTCAAGATGGACATTCAATTATCTTTCATTAGATGATTTATGTAAAGCTGTAA
>JBIQMJ010000435.1:0-3280 GCA_044463445.1 Segetibacter koreensis | reverse complement strand
TTTAATGTAATGCTTTTTAATAATTAAAAGCCCATACAATAATAATAAATAAATCTTATTAAACTACGTTTAATGAAGCGGCAAGATGTTAAAAAGTAAGTTTGATGAAAAAATTGAAGAATAAAAAGAGACCTGATTCTGTCTCTTGAATTCATGCTGAATTTATGGCATCTTATTGCTTTTGCTGAAAGATTTAAAATACGACCATCTGCCGATAACGGCATACCTTTTGTTTTTTTATTTTAATATCTTTGAACCAACCTTTACAGTCTTCTTTAAACTGTTATTATGAAAGTCAAAATTGATACCAAAGAAAAAATGCACGTCATTACGATCGTTGAGAAGAATTTGGCTGCTAATATGACAGAGGTAATTAAGGAATCACTTCTAAAATACCTGGATGAACCGGTGGCAAATGTGATTTTAGATTTTCACCAGGTAGAGGAAATAACCCTGGAAGCCGCACAAGCATTGGCTCTTGTTCAGCAAAAATTTTATGAAGAAAAACATTCCATGGTATTTTGTAATCTTCGTCCGAAGGTTGCTGACTTTTTGGATAACAACGATTTGCTGGAAATTCTGAACGTAACGCCTACCGAAAGCGAAGCCTGGGATATTGTGCAAATGGAAGAAATTGAAAGGGAATACCTGTAAATTTAAAATTCAGGAATTGTCAAACCACATTTTATTGAAATAAATTCGTGTAATTATTACCCCATAGAAAATAAAACCAATTGATTGCTGTAACTATCTTAGGAAATAATTCTGCCGTACCTTCTCACAACCGGCATCCTACTGCACAGGTATTGCAAACCGCAGAGCATACTGTTCTTATAGACTGCGGCGAAGGAACTCAAATGCAAATGGGATTGTATAAAATAAAAAAAAGCAGGATCAATCATATCTTCATTTCTCATTTGCATGGCGATCATTATTTTGGTTTAGTCGGCTTGCTGAATACGCTGGCATTAAACAACCGGTTGAACGATCTTCATATTTATGCTCCTGAAAAACTACAACCGATCATTGAAATTCAGATGGAGGTAAGAGGCGGAGGATTTCCTTTTCAATTATATTTTCATCACCTGGAAAAAGAAGAAATTTTATTTGAAGATAAAAAATTATCCATTGAGTGCTTTAAGGTAAATCACCGGATAGAATGCTGGGGTTTTCTTTTCAGGGAGAAAAAAAATAAAAGGAAAATAATCCCTCAGCAAATCAAGAAATATAAAGTTCCAAAATCATTTTATGAAAATTTGCATAGGGGTGAAGATTTCATCAATGGTAATAACGAGAGGATAAAAAATGAAGTTCTTACTACCCCGGTTGAACCACCCAAATCCTATGCTTATTGTGCTGACACTGCTTTTTACGACCCCATAGCCGATAAAATAAAATCAGTGGATTTAGTATATCATGAAAGCACCTACCTGGATGAACTTTCAAAAAAAGCGGCCGACAGATTTCATTCTACTTCCAAACAGGCGGCTATTATTGCAAAGATGGCAGGAGCTAAAAAATTATTATTGGGGCATTTTTCTTCCATGTATGAAACCCTGGAACTGTTTAAAGAAGAAGCCTGCGAAATATTTGAAAACACGGAAATCGCCGAAGAAGGAGTTTGTTACCTGGCTTGATTCTCTCGCTACATTTATTTGCAACATTTTCATTCATAAAAATCAAGTAGGCAAAGAAATAACCGATATTTTAATTTTAAATTGATTCATATTTAGATGACAGTTTTCCCGAACTTTTTCAATACGAATTTTGTTAATCAGCCTTTTTATATTTTTGTCTCATGCTCAGCCAGGAAATTCTTTCTCTCGGAAAAAAACTTTGGAATTATCATCTGCTTAATAACAAAATGGAAAAGGCGGATTGTATTCTTGCTTTGGGAAGCCACGACCTCAGAGTGCCCGAACGAGCTGCAGACCTGTATCTACAAGGTTTTGCACCATTCATGATCATGTCGGGAGGCCTTGGAAATTTTACACAGGAAATCTGGACCGAAAAAGAAGCAGACAAATTTGCCGCTGTCGCCATTAAAAAGGGAGTTCCTGCCAAAGCAATTCTTATCGAAAATAATTCTACCAACACAGGTGAAAATATTTTATTCACCCAAAAATTATTGAAAGAAAAAAATCTGGATCCTCACAGTTTTATTGTAGTGCAAAAACCCTACATGGAACGAAGGTCTTACGCTACTTTTCAAAAACACTGGCCGGAGAAAAAGCTGCTGGTCACTTCTCCTCAAATTTCTTTTGAAGAATATCCGAATGAAGAGATACCTATGGAAAGAGTGATCAACATTATGGTAGGTGATTTGCAGCGGATCAAAATGTATCCGGCAAAAGGTTTCCAGGTTTACCAGGAAATTCCTGGTGACGTTTGGGAAGCTTTTGAACAATTAGTGGTTTTAGGGTTTGATAAACATTTGATGAAAGAAAAATAATTATTATTATGTCACTGCAAAGATTCCTTGATGCGCAGAAAAATGATTATGCAATTGCCTTATCAGAAATTAAGGAAGGAAGAAAACGCTCGCACTGGATGTGGTATATCTTTCCCCAGATTCATGGATTGGGTTTTAGCGAAACTTCAAAATTTTATTCAATAAAAAGTTGGGACGAAGCAAAAGAATATTACCAGCACCCGGTTTTGGGGAAAAGATTAATTGAAATTTCCCGGGCCTTACTTAATCTTTCTACAAATAGCGCCCATGTTGTATTTGGGAGTCCGGATGATTTAAAATTAAAATCTTCCATGACTTTATTTGCTTGGCTTCCGAAAACAGATCCTGTTTTTCAATCGATATTAAAAAAATTTTTTCAGGGAGAAGAAGATGAAAAGACTTTAGCAATCATCAGGAAAGAAAAACAGCCTTGAATCTTCAAAAACTGGCATGTATTTTACTGGATGATCACCAAATGAAATAAATATTTCAAGGGTATGATGGATCTTTTTATGCAATTATCCAGCCTTTTTTTATTGCCTTTGGCAATAGCCTGCATTTCGTGGACGATTACCCATGAACAAATTTTTAAGGAGCCAAGAGATTTTTGCATCAGAAAATCGAAGCACTCAAAAAGCATATTCACACGAAAATTCTTTTACATCTTTACCTGCGAATACTGTTTTTCACATTATGTAACATTATTCTTTTTAATCATCACTGATTATCATTTGTTGTTTGCAGACTGGCGGGGATATCTGATAGGAGGATTTAGCCTTGTCTGGATTGCCAACATTTATATGAGCCTTTTTGGTTTTGTAAGAGTAG
>JBIQMJ010000434.1:0-3338 GCA_044463445.1 Segetibacter koreensis | reverse complement strand
GTAAGCCCTAAAATATTCAGCAGGGTGTACCATTTATCTTTTTTGAAATTGCGCAGGGCAATCAGCAAAAGATTTTTTATCATATGGATCGTTTGAAGATTTAAAACAGTTGTAAAAGGGAGCGTCATTCCTCATTTCTCACTTGCACCAAAGTGTTACGTTTTGCCCGGGAATTTAGTTACATCCTTGTTCAAAATGCTACATTGGCAGGATTCAATACCCTTCCCCGGCCAAAGCTGCCAGTTAATAATTCAACAGCTATGCCATTTGCTAAGGCATTGTCAATAAACGGTTTGTAAAAACGGCCGCAATAAAAGTGTTCGAAAACGAACACCTTCCGAACGAATATGATACAATGAATGTAACTTCCGCAAAGCGTAGCGGCCGGCACCGAAGGTCAGACCGTGGATTAACATGGAACTTTTCTTTGCCACTAAGCCACAAGAGCACAAAGCTTCAGGAAGAAGAAGATTTCCCTTTGTGCCACTTCGTGTGCTTTGTGCCTTTGTGTGTAAGTATCTGAGGAGCGGCCGGCACCGAAGGTCAGACCGCGGACAACAGTGAAGCAATAAATTGATTGATTTTTTATCTGCAAGAAAGCAAAGACGTTGAGCTTCAGATATTCACTCCAAAGAAATAAAGTCTCTCCACCGGCTTTTGCCGCGCGCAGGCACGAAAAAACCCGCGGAGCGATGGGAGCCTGTCCGCCCATCGGCGGATTTTCCTTGATTTTTTGTTTCTTTTGTATCAAGACAAAAGAAAAAGCAAAGGCACTCAGGCTCAGGTCTCCAGACCTGAGCCTGAGTGTTACTTAGCTATTTACTAAAAATGTCATTCAAAATAAAAACGGAAACAATCCTCAATCTAATCTTACTAATTCCGATCAGGCACAGGTCCGTGATATTAGTAACGGCCAGGCACAGGTCACCTGCGCCAGCCTGTGGTCGGTGAGGACACCGACCACGGAATCAAGTGTAATAATAAAAATGCGGGTTAGTTTTGTTTATTAATTTTATAACATGAATCTTCACGAGTTTAAAGAAACATTACGGGGCAATTTACCACCCGCAAATCTGGAGGAACATTTAAAGGCTTTATGGTTTGATGGGAAAGGCGATTGGGAAAAAGCGCACGTTTTGATCCAGGATGTCAATGATAAAAATGCTGCCTGGATCCATGCTTATCTTTACAGGAAAGAAGGTGATATTTCCAATGCAGATTATTGGTACAGGCGTGCAGGAAAAAAGCGGCCGGAAATTTCTTTAGAAAAAGAATGGGAGCAAATTGCGGAAGCGTTGTTATAGACAGAATGCTTACACTTTCTGAAGACGCTCAGGCAGTAAAAAGGGCTGTCCCCGCCATGGTTCCGTGTCTTCGAAGCACTTGCCCCCACCTCATATTTTTTTATTCAGATCATTTTGTTGCTTCATTTTGGTGACTAACGATTTGGCTGTAAATTTTTCAAAGCTATTTTTCGGAAACTCTTTCCCATTCATTTTTAGTTGCTGCCATACCAAATGAATGTGATTGGCCATAATAACCTATCCGTAAATGTCAACTAATCTATTTTGAACTAACCATAGCAGACTGCTAATAACTATCAGTTTGCTATCATCATTTTGTAACAAATGATTCCAGTTATTGACTGTTATCGTTCTACATAAAAAAAGAGGCGGCTTTCTTTCTGGGAAAGCGCGCCTCTCTTAACTATACAACTAACTTAATACTTAATTGCGTTCAATACCGCTATCTGCCAATTATTAATTTGCCATTGATCACGGTTAATTTTCCATTTGCATCAAGCGCAGAGAGAGTATAAATGTAAACTCCTGCCGCGTTGTTGGCTGCATTGAACTTCACCTTATGAATACCGGCGCTCTGTGAAACATCCTGCAGTTGAGCGATCTTTTTACCCATTATATCATACACTGCCAGGTTGATATGCATCGTAGCCGGAAGTGTATAAATAATAGACGTTTGATCCCTTAATGGATTTGGATACGCTTTTACAGAAATTGCAGAAGGAATAGTAGTAATAGCTGATTCAGTTACCATCACCGCCTCATTTCGTGTTGCAATGGTTTTAGAGCATGCTACTCCGCTATTTACCACCAGGTTTCCACCATTAAGCAGCATCTCAGTGGTTTTTTTGCTTACCCAATTGCTTGAATAGATCAGCGTATTAGAATTTAAGAGAGTGATTCCAATCAAATCATTGGTACCCGGCTCTCCATTATCTGTGATGGAAACCTGAAGAGTTATTCCTCCGTAAACAGAAACCGGGTTGTTTTTGTCGGTAATATCTATGAGGTTTGCCTTGCTTACAAAAGTTGCTTTCTGTGAGCATGGGTTTGTAGTATTGATGGAAAGGCTGGTCATAGAAGTCGCCTTTATTTGATAAACGTGGCTAGCCCTGCGGAAAATGATGTTCATATTACCCTGCAGGTTTTTCCCTGTCTTATTGTATTTCACATTAAACCCGAAGTTTACTTTACGTCCTGCATCAGATGCATATTGTCCGCCGGAACTGGCTGGTACCAAATGACCGCCTCCTGTAATAAATTGAGTAAGTGAGCTACGCGAAACCGAAAGCACTGACTGACTGGTGCCAACATAATTTCCTTCACTGCCATTATTATCAACTTCTACACCAATAGAATATACATCATAACTATCGGTTGGTAATGCAACTGTCCAATTGTAAGTGACTATACCACTGGTTGTATCGGCTGCATTTACCAATCCCGGAGTAAGCCAGCCAGATATGTCCTGCATGTTGTCAAGATCAATGAATTTTACCCTTGCTTTCCGGATGTCGCCCGGGTATGGGTCATTTGCCGGGTACAGGGCGCTGGTATCTATTACTGAGGCGCTTAAAAGCACCTGTGTAGTAGCGCAGGTTGCGCACGGAACTGAAATAAATTCAGGACCGGTATAATCGGTAATTGCATTTTCTTTTATGATGTTAAATGGATCTGTGTCGGAACTTGCAGCATAGGTATCATCACCTGCAAAAGAACTTACTACATTATGCTCACCTGCATCCTGATATATGTTTAGTATAGCCGCAGCCTGGCCATTGGCAGCCGTAACAACAGAACCCACCGATTGGTTACCAAGAGTAAAAGTAATCGGCTGACTGGCGAGCACAGTGTTGGTTTCCTGGTCGGTTAAGGTAGCGATCAGCGTTTGAACGTCTGAATATTGTTCATCGTTATCGCCGGTATAAGTAATAACAGTAGGACGTTTGGTAACGGTTAAGGTAGCCGCAGCTGACCAGGCGTTTCCACAGGTTCCTTTTACGACACATTGATATTCATAACCGTTCATGGTATAAT
>JBIQMJ010000433.1:0-3378 GCA_044463445.1 Segetibacter koreensis | reverse complement strand
GCCCTTAGTATTGATAGATGGAATGGAAGGTGATATGAATTCATTAAATCCTCAGGACATTGGAAGTATATCTGTTTTAAAAGACGCGGCTTCTGCCTCTATTTACGGTTCAAGAGCAGCGTTCGGTGTTATTCTGATTACTACAAAAAAAGGAAAAGCCGGTAAAACCAAAATAAATTATAATGATAATTTTCGTTTTTCCTCGCCCATGGGATTGCCTACTATGATGGATTCTTACACTTTTGCTGAGTATTGGAATGAAGCCGCTGCCAATGATGGAGAGCAAGCCAAATTTTCCGATGTAATGATCGACAGGATCAAAAGATATCAAAGCGGAGAGCTTGATTCTGCAACAATTGCTAATAATAATGGCAGGTTTCAATATTACACAGGTTCTAATGGCAATACAGATTGGTTCAAGTCTCAGTATAAAGACAACTCTTTTTCACAGGAACATAATTTAAGTGTTAATGGTGGAACAGAAAATCTTCAATACTATGTATCTACAAATTTTATGGATCAGGGAGGCTTAACCCGTTATGCAGGCGATAATCTTCAACGATATACCCTTACCGGAAAAATAAATGCGGTTTTAAGTAAGAATGTAAAATTTAATTATGATACGAAGTTTATTCGCAAGGATTATAGCAAAGCTACCCACATGTCTGATTTATTTTATCACAACATAGCAAGGCGTTGGCCAACAGTTCCTGAAAAAGATCCTAATGGCTTTTTTACTGATCCAAGCGAAATAGCACAATTAGTACAGGGAGGACGTACTAACAATCAGACAGATTGGATTTATCAGCAAGCCCAATTAGTAATTACACCTTTAGCCGGGTGGAATATCTATGCAGAAGGAAACTTCAGGATTACTGAAGTTAATGTGCATAGTGATGTGCTTCCTGCATATGCTTATGATGCAAACAAAAATCCCTACCCCGTGGCAGTAGGATGGAATTCTCCAGGCTATACTTCAGTATATGAATACAATAGAAAAGAAAACTATTTCACTACCAACCTATATTCCGATTATAACTTTAAGATCGCCGGTGTTCATCAATTTAAAATAATGGCTGGTTTTAATTCAGAACTCAATAAATATCGTACGATTGGCGCTTCGAGAAGTGATTTAATCACTCCGTCAATTCCAACAATTAATACTGCGACAAACAACAGCAAAGCAGAAGAAGGCGCTTATCAGAATTGGGCTACTGCCGGCTTCTTTGGCCGGTTAAACTACAATTATAAAGAACGCTATCTCCTTGAAGTAAATGCAAGATATGATGGTACTTCACGTTTCATGCGGGATCAAAGATGGAATCTTTTTCCTTCCATTTCCGGAGGATGGAACCTGGCTAATGAAAAATTCTGGAAAATCAGCCAGATTCAAATGTTGAAAATAAGAGGTTCTTATGGGGAGCTCGGAAATCAGAACACCAATAACTGGTATCCTTTTTATTCCACAATGCCAATAGGTGTGGGCAATGGCGGGTGGCTGTTAAACGGTCAGCAGCCCAATACCGCCAGCGCTCCGGGATTAATCAGTTCTTTACTTACATGGGAAAGGGTAAAGAGCTGGGATTATGGTATTGATATAGAACTGCTCAGAAATCGCTTGAATTTTAGTTTCGATTACTTTAAGCGTAAAACCGTGAACATGATTGGGCCGGCTCCTGAATTACCCGTAACACTGGGAACTTCAGTACCTCAGATCAATAATGCCGACATGCAATCAAAAGGATTTGAAATTGAAGCCGGATGGAGAGACCATATTGGAAAAATAGGTTATTCAGTTCGGGCAGTTCTGTCAGATGACCAGCAGATGGTTACTAATTATCCAAATCCGACAGGGAATATAAATACATGGTACAATGGAAGAAAAATGGGTGAAATTTGGGGATATACCACGGTAGGAATTGCTCAATCGGACAAAGAAATGTCTGATTACCTCGGAAAAGTTAACCAAAATCAAATCAGTTCTAAATGGGGTGCCGGAGATATCATGTATAAAGACTTAAATGGTGATGGAAAAATTGATCGTGGTAGCGGGATTTTAGGAAATACCGGAGATCTTTCTGTCATTGGAAATTCAACGCCAAGGTACAGATACAGCCTTGACTTGACCGGAGACTGGAAAGGATTTGATCTGAGAATATTTTTACAGGGTATAGGAAAAAGAGATTGGATGCCTAATGGTCCCTACTTCTGGGGAGCCAGCGGGGGAATGTGGCAATCAGCCGGATTTAAGGAACACATGAATTTCTATAGAGACGAAAATTCTGTCATGGTCAAAGCAGGTATAGCAGGAATAAATAAAAATTCTTATTTTGGAAAACCGTATTTTAATTCAGGAAAGAATCAGCAAACCCAAACAAGATTCCTGCAAAATGCTGCTTACCTAAGGCTCAAAAATGTTCAGTTAGGGTATAGAATACCCGCTTCGCTAACATCCAAAATAGGAATTTCCGGTGTAAGGGTGTATGTATCGGGAGAAAACCTCATGACCTTCACCAAAATGATCAAAATATTTGATCCCGAAACGGTAGGATTAAGTGGATGGAATGACGGGAAGACTTATCCGTTTGCAAAAGTATATTCCTTTGGAATCAATGTTAATTTTTAATGAAAAAAAATCATGAAGAATATTATAAATAATACAAACAAATTAATACTGGCTGCCCTTATAATCATAGCGGCATCCGGATGCAACAAGTTTTTAGACCGGCCGCCTTTATCAAATGTAACTCCCCAGGAATATTTGTGGAGCGAGCAGGATTTAGCGACTTATACCTTGAGCCGGTATAATTTTCCCACACATTCAGGTGCGTTTAACGTCGGGACTTTTGGAACAGATAATGCAACAGACAACCAGGCTTCATCCGGTTATTCCAACCGGTGGGTTCCGGGAGAGTGGAGGGTACCTCAAACCGGGGGTAGCTGGAATTTTACGCAAATCCGCCAATGCAATTATTTTTTGGAAACCGTATTACCGAGATGGGAAGATAAAAAACTCACCGGCAATGCGGATAACATTGCCCATTATATTGGTGAAGGTTATTTTTTACGCGCCTATGAATATTTTAATAAAGTAGAGGCGCTTGGTGATTTTCCAATAATAAAAAATACGCTCAAAGACAATAAGGAAGAATTAATAGCCGCATCTAAGCGTCGGCCGCGCAATGAAGTGGCCAGGTTCATACTTTCCGACCTGGATTCAGCAATTTCCCTACTAAAAATTAATCCTCCGGGAGGCAAAAATAGAATTTCCAAATATGCAGCGGAATTATTTAAATCAAGAGTTGCCCTGCACGAAGCGACATGGCTTTTATATTTTAAGAATACCGCCTTTGTGCCCGGAGGCCCTAACTGGCCCGG
>JBIQMJ010000432.1:0-3380 GCA_044463445.1 Segetibacter koreensis | reverse complement strand
TGCTCGGAACCATTACCAATGTCATAAAGAAGGCAAAAGCCAATCCGAAGATGATCGTCCAGGCAAGTGGTTTCCAGAATACAGCGCTGTCGCCTCCAAAGAAAATGTGCGGATTGAGTTCAGAGAACATGGTAACGAAATTAATATTGAACCCGATCGCCAGTGGCAACAATGCGAAGATAGCTGCGAGCGCTGTAAGCATTACGGGTATAATTCTGATCTTCCCGGCTTGAATTACTGCTTCTCTTGTCTTCATCCCCCGCGCCCGCAATTCATCCGCAAAATCAATTACCAATATCGCGTTCTTAACCACAATGCCCGCCAGTCCTACAATTCCGATTCCAGTCATCACCACTGATATTCCCATTCCGGTAATTGAAAATCCAAGAATTACGCCGATAATACTAAATAAGATTTCTGTAAGGATAATAACAGATTTGCTGATAGAATTAAATTGCAGAACAAGGATAAACAAGATCAGCATCAATGCGATAACCAAAGCTTTTCCAAGGAAAGCGCCTGTTTCCGCCTGCTGCTCTCCTTCTCCGGTTTGCTTGATAGTTACGCCGGGGGCTTTTTTATTAAAATTATTAATAGCGGTGGCTATATCCTGGTTTACTGCTGTAGGGGTATACCCTGAAAGGACGTTGGAAAATATAGTGATCACCCGTTTTACATTTTTCCTTTTGATACTTCCATAAGTGCTGGTATAATCTACATCTACCAGCGAACTGATTGGAATAGATTTTACCTGCCCGCTGGATATATCACGAAATACGATTTTCATATTCAACAGATCTGAAAGGCTTTTTCGTTGCAATTCCTTATTACGAAGTTGAATTTTATATTCGTCCTCGCCATCTTTTATTTTCGATACTTCAAGTCCAAATAAGGCGGTTCGGATCTGCTGGCCTATTTGTGCAGTAGATACGCCTTCTGTCATAGCACGCTGCCGGTTTATTGAAAGAGTAATTTCAGGATTGGTAAGGTCTATATCCAGTTTTAATTCTTCTATCCCGGGAATTTGCAGGCTATCCAGGTAAGATTTTAAGGCGGTAGCCGTGGAAGTCAGGTCATCAAAATTCTCGCTGGAAACTTCAATATTAATTGGCGGTTCAGTAGGTGGCCCGTTTTGTTCCTTAGCTACGGAAATTTGTGCGCCGGGAATTCCTTTGACTACCTTCCTTATCGAATCGAGATACGGTGTAGTAGAAACTCCATTCCTTTCTGCATATTCAACAAATGAAACCTGTACCCTGCCCAGGTTGGGCTGTGTACTCCTGTCGCCGCTTGAAGGGTCAGAAGCTCCAACTGCCACATTGGAAATGATACTTTCTACAATTGGGTTGGGTTTTCCATCAGGCTCAAGCACCTTTGTAACTTTCTGCTCTAAATTTTTAGTAATGGAATCAGTATAATCTACATCTGTCCCTACCGGCAACTTCAGATAAACATAAATAAAATTGGGGTCGCCGCTCGGAAAAAACTCGACAGGGATTTTTCTTATTGAGAAAAATATAATTGAAAATACCAGCAATCCAAAAGTGCCGGCCAAAAGCCACACAGGCCTCCAGCGTGCAACTGCCCAACGCAATAGTTTTTCATAATTACGCATAATCGCCGGCAAAACATTATTCTGAAATTTATGGATCCAGCTATCAAAAAGATAGGTATTGAGAACCACAATTATTGAAAAGAAAATAAGCAGGTTTCCTAAAAAAGGTACACCAACCAAATCGAAAAAGATACCTGCAAGCAACGGGATTAAAAATGCCTTGCTTTTGAAAATAGCTGATTTCCTTTTTACAGTTCCTTCCTCAGGATGATTCATAAAATCTACTGCAAAAACCGGATTCATAATGAATGCCACAATCAATGATGCTGTCAGCGTAAAAATCAGCATCGTGGGCAGATAGATCATAAATTTACCGATGATACCCGGCCAGAAAAGAAGAGGAACAAAAGGCGCCAGCGTGGTAAGCGTTCCCGACAATACCGGGACAAAAATTTCACCTGCGGCCATCTTCGCCGATTCCACCGTTGATAACTTTCCTTTGTTTTCCATGAAAATACGGTGCGTATTTTCAATCACCACAATTGCATCATCAACAATAATTCCCAGGCCAAAAAGCAGTGCGAAGAGCACAATGAAATTCAGAGTTACGTTTCCACCAACTATCAGGTCCGCCGCCGGCAAAAACAGGAAGGCAACAAACATACTCAACGGTACAGACAGCGCCACAAAGAACGCATTCGTAACTCCCATAAAAAACATCAGGATCAACAAAACCAGTACAAAACCGATTACAATAGAATTCACCAAATCATTAAAAGAAGTACGCGTAGCGCGGCTTTGATCACCTGTGATTACAACGTTCAGGTTAGAAGGCAAAATAGTTGCTTTTAATTCTTCTACTGTTTTCTTCACATCATCTGATGTCTGGATTAAATTTTCCCCCGACCTTTTAATAATATTGAGGGTAACAACGTTTTTCCCGTTCAACCGGGCATAACTTTCACTTGTTTTTACTGTATCTTTTATCGTAGCAATATCTTTCAGATAGATTGGCATTCCGGAATTATTACGCACGATTATTTTTTGAAGATCAAAAGCTGTTTTAAACTGGCCTCTTATCTGCAAAGTGCGCTTCATATTCCCCACATCCAACAGGCCGCCTGAAATATCTACGTTTTCGCTTTTTACTGCATTGGCAATATCGGTGAAAGTAACGCCGGCACTTTGCATTTTATAATTATCAACATCAATTTGAAATTCCCTTTCAGGGGCGCCTACAATATCAACACGGGTAATTTCCGGAAGCTCTTCAAGCCTGTCCTGGGCATCATCTGCAAATTTTTTCAAACTCATCATATCATAATCGCCACTGAGGTTTACAAACATGATGGGGAATTCACTAAAAGCCACTTCCTGCACATTGGGCTCTTCTGTAAGATCGGTTGGCAAATCTTTCTTGGCCTTATCCACTGCATCTTTTACTTTTTGTAATCCTACCTCAGTTTTTACATCAGTTTCAAATTCAACGGTAATGACAGAAAAATCCTGCAGTGAGGTACTGGTGATCTTATTGATCTTGGCTCCCGTAATACCTTTTAATTGTTTTTCTATCGGTTTGGTTACGAGGTTTTCCATATCCATCGGCGAATTACCCGCATAGATGGTTTGTACTACTATAGTAGGTATTACAATATCAGGAAATTGTTCTTTGGGTAAAGTAACAAACTGGTAAAGCCCCATCATCGATACAAAAAGTATCAGCAGGTAAATGGAAGTTTTATTTTTGACAGACCAACTGGTTGGCTTAAATTCTTTATATTTTTCCTTAAAATTTTCAGCTAAACTCATAGATATTTTGTTGTGC
>JBIQMJ010000431.1:0-3441 GCA_044463445.1 Segetibacter koreensis | reverse complement strand
GATCAAACTATTTCTGTAAGAGACAGAGTTCACTTTGCAAAAAAACATGACGCTGGTTTGTTTGTGTCCATTCATGTAAATGGAGCAGTAGATGAACAATTAAATGGGTTTTCTGTTTTGATCGACAGAAATAATACTGTAAAAAACCAATTGATTGCTTCTGCAATAATTGATGAATTAAAAGAAACTTATAAAACAGAAAACCACATTGAGATAAGTAACAGGGGATTGTTTGTTGTTGATTCAAACGCTTGCCCTGCGGCACTTATAGAATGTGGCTATTTAAGCAATCTAAATGATGTTGCATTTATAACCAACAGTGCAAACCAGGAAAAGATTGCAAAAGATGTATTGGCAGCAATTAATAATTATGCTTCTTCAATAAATGAGAATAAGCAAAAAAGTGAAGTTTCTATTTCAGATTTTGTTCCAAATTCTTCTTTAGAAAACGATACAATTCCCGAAATGTATTATAAAGGAAAGAAGATTAAAAATGTACAAGTTCAATCGAAATCCGACAAGATCAAAGTAATTAACCAGGATGGCACTTCAGAATTGATCACAAAAGAAGAAGCAAACAAGAATCATATTGTTTCACCACCCCCTCCTCCACCGGGATTACCTTCTTCTTATTTTAATTCAGATGCGCTTTTTGTAATTAATGATAAAATTTCAACCAACAAGAAAGCAAAACAATTAGATCCAAATAGCATAGAGAGCATTAATATACTTAAAGACAAAGAGGCAATTAATAAGTATGGAGATAAAGGAAAGAAGGGCGTGATAGAAATCACTACCAAATTAAATATTGCTGAAAATCCTTTAATAATAGTCGATGGAAAAGAATCCTCAAAACAAGGGTTAAATAAAATTCCGGGCTCCAAAATAAAATCAATTACTATTCTGAAAAAGGAACCCGCCATTGAAAAATATGGAGATAAAGCCAAAGATGGATCAATAGAAATTATCACAAAGAAAAATGTAACAATTTCTTCAGCAAAAGACACGGTGCCAGATAAAATTTTTACGAAAGTAGAGACGGAGGCTTCGTTTCCAGGTGGATTGCAGGCTTGGACAAAATATATTTCAAAAGCGATCAGGGATAGCATTGATAAATTTTCAAATAGAGATTATGGCACTTGTGTGATCCGGTTTATCGTGAATGTTGACGGAAAAGTGAGCGATGTAGTTGCCACCACAATGGAGGGAACTGAACTGGCAAAAGTTTCGGTAAATGCTGTTAAACACGGTCCCAAATGGATTCCTGCTTCTCAAAATGGTAGACCTGTTGCTGCTTACAGACTGCAACCGGTAACATTACAACAACCTAATAATGTGAAACCTTTAAGGACTGAAATTGATAATGGGAAAGTTTTTATAAAAGCAGAGCAACCGGCAAGTTTTCCCGGCGGCCAATCTGCATGGTTAAAATATATCTCAAAAGTAATTACGCAAAATGGTAATGAATTAACCGCAAACCGTGAAAACCAGGGAACATGTAATGTGCGGTTTATTGTTGATAAAGATGGAATGGTAAACGACGTTCAGGCAACAACTATGAAGGGAACGAAATTGGCTGAAGTAGCTATGAATGCTATAAAAGAAGGACCGAATTGGGTTCCGGGAAAACAAAATGGACATTTTGTAAATTCTTTTGTGATTCAGCCGGTAACTTTTTCATTAAGCGATAAGATGATTAAGAACGAACCGCAATAATTTTTTGAACCAAAACTAACTGCATTCTTGGGCTTAAAAAACCAGTTTCTCTCCATCTACTTCAATTACCAATTCTTTCTTACCACTCGCTTCTACTCTTCCGATAATTTGTGCATCAATATTAAATTCCGATGCCAGTGAAACGACTTTTTTTGCAAAATCTTCATCTGTATAAATTTCCATTCGGCAACCCATATTAAACACCTGGTACATTTCACGATTGTCGGCTTTGCTGGCTTCCTGTATCTTTTGGAAAATTTCCGGTGGTGAAAATAAATTGTCTTTGATCACTCTTACATTTTCAGGAATGTATTTCAAACATTTCGTCTGCCCGCCACCGCTACAATGGATCAATCCATAAATTTTATCAAAATTATTTTCCAAAATATTTTTCATCAAAGGCGCAAAAGTGCGGGTAGGAGAGAGAATAGCCGTGACGTTTTTAATTTTGTTTTTTCCAATATAAACTACCTCTTCACTTAAAGAATTATCATAACTTTCTTTATAATTTTCTGCGTAATATTTATCAAGAATATCATGGCGTGCTGAAGTTAAACCATTGCTGCCAATACCACTATTGTAATTTGTTTCGTAAGTAGCTTTCCCAAAAGAAGCCAAACCAACAATCACATTTCCGGGTTTTATTTTTTCATTCGTAATTATTTTTGATTTAGGCCAGCGGGTTGTCATGGTTCCGTTCACTGCAATGGTTCTTACCACGTCGCCCACATCAGCAGTTTCTCCCCCCAGATAATGAATGTTGACGCCAAACCTTTTCATAAGGTCAAAAAATTCCTGTGTGCCGTTAATAATTTGTTCCAGCACTTCGCCGGGGATTAAATTTTTATTACGGTCGATGGTGGAATTGAAAATGATATTGTCATAAATTCCAACGCACAAAAGATCGTCAAGGTTCATCACCACAGCATCCTGTGCGATTCCTTTCCAAACAGAAGCATCGCCGGTTTCTTTCCAATACAGATAAGCTAAAATACTTTTTGTGCCGGCGCCATCGGCATGCATCACATTTACAAAATTTTCATCACTGCCCAGAAAATCAGGATAAATTTTACAAAACGCATTTGGAAAAATTCCCTGGTCAAGATTTTTTACCGCCGCATGCACCTCTTCTTTTTGTGCGGAAACACCACGTTTTGAATAAAGAGACATTTATTAGAATAATTTAGATAGTTTAGAATAGTTTAGAATAGTTTAGACGGTTTAGAACTGCGTAAAAGTAAGATGGCACAATGAATATTCCATCCTCAAAATATTTATTTATCAATTAACTTGCAAACTACTTATGAAAGTTCACAGAGATATTCATGATTTACCCCGTTTTTTAAATGCTGCTATTACCATTGGCACTTTTGATGGCGTTCATTCCGGCCATCGGCAGATAATTAACCAACTAAAAAAAGAAGCTTCGGTCAATGAAGGAGAATCGGTGATCATCACGTTTGATCCGCATCCACGGATGATCCTGAATCCGAAAAAAAATCGACCACCGATCAAATTGCTTAATACACTTTTGGAAAAAATTGAACTTTTGGGCAAACAGGAGATTGATCATCTGGTAATTGTTCCTTTCACCTTAGATTTTTCCAGCCAATCTGCAGAGCAAGACATTGCAGATTTTTTGGTGGAAAAATTTCATCCTCAAACCATCATCATTGGCTACGATCACCACTTTGGGAAAGACAGAACCGGCGATTATACATTTCT
>JBIQMJ010000430.1:0-3443 GCA_044463445.1 Segetibacter koreensis | reverse complement strand
AAGTAATTGAAAATCTTAGCATAATTATTTTTATTAAAGTAACCAAAGAAATTATGTATGGATACAGTATTATTAAATTACCGCTTACGGTGAAGCATTCTTGTTCAATAAATACGGGGACTTGTGTTGCGACAGGTTTGTTTTCTGCATAACACCCGGCTAAAAAAGCAAAGGGATGTTCGTTTATAAATTGTTTGATTATCTCATCATCCTTTTCTTTATAATAAGGAAGATTATACATAAATTATTCATTTGTTTTATAAACCATCCCGTACTTTTTCTCTGTCGCTGCATACTCCTCTTTCGTCCTTTCTTTGGGCGTCATTCCAACTAAAGTTCCGTTCTCTATAAAGTATTCTTCAAATCCTGCCGGTGAATATTGAAACGTCATCTGCAAATTTTCCGTTCCTGTATTATCCAATCCGTGCCATGTGTCCCTGGGAACAAATATTACATCTCCGGTTTTTACATTCATTATTTCTTCATCTAAAGTAAACGTGCCTTCACCTTTGTGAATAAAAATTAGCTCGTCATTATTCAGATGTTTATGAACACGCATCTTCCTTCCTGGTAACATATCCTCGGCACAAAAGGAAATATTATCTATGCCGTCTCTTGCTTTAGAAATTTTTATAGTAATTGGCACTTTGCGTCTGCCTGTCAAAATATGTACCCCCTCGCGTTCACGTACCACTATTCCTTTATTCGGCTTGAAACGGGCAAAGCTGATTTTCGGTACTGAAGCAAAAATTGCAGTGCAAAACCCTATAACTCCCGTCTGTATAAATTTTCGACGGGGCTGTTGAATAGAAGCCATAAATAAATGTTGAAGCAACAAGGTAGACAAACTAATCAGCATCAGCCAATTTTTCTTTCTATAGATTTCCCTTGGCAAAGTTGTGTCGGTATAGCGTCCAGGGCCTTACGTAGATGGGATATTCAACCCCTGTCTGCCAGAACCGTCAGCCGAATATAGAATAAAAAAGTTGATTATTTGTTCGTTTGCCAGAAATCATTCAACCCAGACTACTGCTGATAGCAGCACAAATGTTGAAGTTTATTCCGTCGCGCCATGTTACCATACCGCCTGTTGAATTGTTACATAAAAATAAAAGGAAAGAAAATTTTGATGAACTATAAAAATAGTTCTACATTTGAACTATAAACATAGTTCAATGAAATCTCTTACAAGAGCAGAAGAACAAATAATGAAGGTTTTGTGGAAACTGGGAAGTGGATTATTGATGGAAATTGTTGATAACATGCCTAACCCCAAACCACATAAAAACACAGTTGCTACAATTCTTAAAACCATGGTAGAGAAAGAATTTGTAAAAACAGAAAACGTAGGAAGGTTTTTCAGATATCACCCTGCCATTTCAAAAAAGTATTACTCAAAAAAGACTTTGACAAATGTTGCAAAAGGATATTTTGAAGGCTCTTTTCCAAATGTCATTTCCTTTTTGGTAGATGAAAAAAAAATATCCATAAAAGAACTGGAACTTCTATTACAGCAAATAAAGAAAAATAAAAAATAGTGTATGGATACATTCATTTCTTATATCATCAAATCTTTTATTGCAAGTGCTATTTTATTTTTATACTACCAGTTGGTACTGCGCAATAAAAGATTCCATTCTTATAACAGGTTTTATTTATTGACATCTATAGTAATAAGTTTGGCTTTGCCCCTTGCAAACTTCAGGTGGTTTCAAATTAAAGAATCGTCAAATATCACCACGAATAAAATTTTAAACGTTATCAGTTCATCAGAAATAAAGCAACAATTATTTCATTTTCAAATTAATTGGCTGCTGTTTGGTTGTTCGGTTTTTATAAGTATTTCCCTGCTTATTCTTTTGCTTTCAAGAATAATATGGATATATAAGGTTAAGCAAAAAGATAGGAGCATCAGGATGCGGGGTTTTTGTTTAATTGAAACCGATGTTAAACAGGCTCCTTTTTCCTTTCTTAATAATTTATTCTGGAAACGTGGAATGTCGGTAACTGATACATACGGCGAAAAGATTTTCAAACATGAACTGGTTCATATTATGCAACGGCATACCTATGATAAATTGTTTGCGCAAATTACTCTTTGTATATTTTGGTTTAATCCATTCTTTTGGCTTATTCAAAAGGAATTAACCATTATACATGAGTTTATTGCTGATTCAGCATCTGTTGAAAACGGAGATACCGAATCATTTGCAATTATGTTATTGCAATCATATAATGGAGGAAGATATATTACTCCTTATCATGCATTTTTTAATTCACCAATAAAACGCAGACTAATTATGATTACAACATCTAAAAATCCCCGTTACTCATATTTGAGACGGGTGCTTGCTTTACCAATATTGTTATTGGTAGTTATACTTTTTTCATTTTCAATTGTAAAAGCTCAAACTGATCCAAAATTGGATCCCGGTCCGGTGAAGGTTCAGAAAGTGGAAATCAACAAAAAGAATGATTCACTTGCCGGCGTCAAGGTTAATTACATTAAAGATGATGGTACACCTGCAGTTTTTAATGTAACTGCAAAGTATTCAAATTCAGAAATAAATCATGATCACCTCAAAAACGATAATGAAAACCAGGCTTTTGTTTATGATAATGAAAGTGGAGAGCGAAAAAATGTTAGCCCTGAAGAAGTAAGTAACATGGTTGCGCAAATAATACAAAATCCGCCTGCTGAAATGATATACTTTGTAGATGGTTCTGAAAGGTCAGGAGAAAGCATCAAAAAACTTGATCCAAAAAAGATTAAGACCATAAATATTTTTAACCACGAGGAAGCCACTAAAAGATATGGCGAAAAAGCGAAAAATGGTGTAGTGGTGTTTACAACAAAATGAATTCCTGACTGGAGCAAACGTCTCGCCTGTGCCGTAAATAGTCAATATTCTTTACATTCGAATACTTTGACCATAAAGTACGTTAAACTTGTAATTGGCCACGGGTACTTATAATTAATTCAGAATAATCGAGATGAACCACATCACTTGAATCCCCTAAAATTTCATCCACTAATCCGTAGGCTTTCGCCTCTTCCGCATTCAGAAAGCGATCGCGTAAGAAATAATCTTCGAGCTCTTTCCATGAATGCCCCGTGTGCTTGCCCATCAAATGAAATAGCTGCGCCTGCAACCGTTCCTGTTCGCGGGTTGCAATACGCACATCTTCTGTATAACCTCGTGTTCCGCCGCCTGTGGGGTGCATATGAATGGTAGCATGTGGTAAGGCATAGCGATGTCCTTTTTCACCCGTGCAGAGTAAAGCCGTGCCCATGCTGGCAGTAAAACCCATCGCGTAGGTATGAACAGGCGCCTGGATCATTTGCATGGTATCGTGAATGGCAAGGCCTGCATACACATGACCACCAGGGCTATTAATATAAAGATGAATCGGCTGTTTCTTGTCTACACTATTCAGGTAAA
>JBIQMJ010000429.1:0-3455 GCA_044463445.1 Segetibacter koreensis | reverse complement strand
TAATCATCTCATCAGGCCGATGTTTTATAATGCGTACCACCGGATTGAAAACCTAAGCAACGAAAACGGACCTCAAAAACCTTATACTGTGGTGGGTTACATTTGCGAAACAGATACTTTTGCAACTGACAGAAACATCTCAGAAATAAAAGAAGGCGATTACCTGGTTTTTTATAATGCCGGCGCTTACGGTTTTGAAATGTCATCTAATTTCAACTCAAGGCTGAAGCCGGCTGAAGTAATGGTAAAAGATGGGAAAGCAGTATTGATCAGGAAGAGAGATGTTTTTGAAGACCTTTTGAGAAACCAGATAGAAGTTTAAAATAGGTATTCGATAAATTTATTTGTTTACTGTCGATCATATGAAAAAGATAATCATTGTAGGTGGCGGTGTCAATGGGCTTTGCACTGCCTATTATTTGCAAAAAAGAAATGAATTTGACATAACGGTAATTGACAGCGGCGACATTTCAGACAACTGTTCTTTTGGCAACATGGGATTTTTATCGCCCAGCCATTTTACTCCTCTTGCCTCACCCGGAATTATATCCGAAGGACTCAAATACATGCTCAGCAGCACCAGCCCTTTTTACATAAAACCAAGGCTTAATCTAGATTTTTTGAAATGGGCAATCAATTTTTATCAAAGCAGCAATGAAAAAACCGTAGAAAAAAATTCTCCGCATTTAAGCGAATTGCTCAACCTGAGCCGTCGCTTAATGAATGAAATCAAAGACGATATCGGGGATGTCTTTGAAATGGAAGAAATAGGCTGCATGATGATGTGCCATTCCAAAAAAGCATTTGAAGACGAATTGAAAATGGCTGAAGATGCCAAAAAATTCAGGCTTGATATTGAAATTCTTAACCGCGAAGAATTACAGAAAAAAGAACCTGAGGTGGAACTCGATATTTATGGCGCAGTTTTAGTAAAGGATGACGCCCACATCCATCCTGGAAAATTTATGGTGGCGATGAAAAATTATCTTGAAAAAAATGGAGTAAAATTCCAACTGAACACCACAGTATCAGACTTTACAAAAAACCATGCAAAGATCAAAGAAGTGGTAACAGATAAAGGAAATTATCAAGCCGATACCATCGTTTTGAGCGGCGGTTCCTGGTTGCCTGAATTAGCAAAAAAAGCCGGAATCCGTTTATTGATACAGGGAGGAAAGGGATACAGTTACACGTATGAACATGTAGAAAAAAATATTCATTATCCTGCCATTTTGGTGGATGGCCGTTGTGCAGTTACTCCATGGAAAAGATCATTACGCATCGGGGGTACAATGGAATTCAGTGGAAATAACAACAGGGTCTTGATAAAAAGAATGGAAGGTATCTACAATTCAGTTAAAAAATTCTATCCCGGATTACCAATCGATGTTCCTCCGACTGACAAGATATGGACAGGTTTGCGGCCCGTTTCCCCTGATGGTTTGCCATATATTGGAAAAGCCAACCATTTTGACAATGTCCTGATTTCTGGTGGGAATGCCATGCTCGGGATTTCTGAAGGCGCAGCCTGCGGTCAAATAATCAGCGACTTAATTGAAAACAGGAGCACCCCGATCGACATAAGCGCTTTTAAGCTGGACAGGTTTAATTAATAAATTAACTTGCAGAGAAAATCCCGAATCTTTTCTTATAGCAATTCGCCGGCAACGAAGAAAATAATCCTAAATTTTTTGATTCAATTGCGGCGTAGTTAATATTATTATCCTTTTGAACAGATTAAATAATAACCGAATTACCCGACTGCTGAACATTGATTATCCAATCATTCAGGCGGGAATGGTTTGGGCAAGCGGATGGCGTTTGTGCAGCGCCGTCAGCAATGCCGGAGCTTTGGGCGTCATTGGTTCAGGCAGTATGTATCCTGATATTCTTGAAGAAAATATAATTAAATGCCAGGCGGCGACTGATAAGCCTTTCGCAGTAAATCTTCCCATTTTATATTCGGATATTGAAAAACATCTCGAAATCATTTTCCGCAATAAGATAAAAATAGTGATCACTTCCGCCGGGAACCCTGCCCTTTATACTCCACTCTTTAAAGAACGGGGAATCAAGGTAATTCATGTGGTAAGCAGCAAACGGTTTGCTGAAAAAGCAGAAAAAGCAGGATGTGATGCGGTAATAGCGGAAGGTTTTGAGGCCGGAGGTCACAACGGCAGAGAAGAAACTACCAGCATGGTTTTGATTCCATTGGTCTCCTCTTCAGTTTCGGTTCCTGTAATTGCAGCAGGCGGAATAGCCACTGGCAGGCAAATGCTGGCAGCAATGGTTTTGGGTGCAGAAGGAGTACAAATAGGAAGCAGGTTTGTTGCCAGCGAGGAAGCCTCTTGCCACATCAACTTTAAAAATGCCGTTATCAATTCGTCTGAAGGAGATACCATTGTAACGCTGAAAGAATTGGCTCCGGTCCGCCTGATGAAAAATGATTTCTATGAGGATATTGTGAAGGCAGGAATTAATCACGCTTCTCTGGAAGAACTTAAAATATTATTAGGAAAAGGAAGAGCCAAAAAAGGAATGTTCCAGGGAGACCTCCTGCAGGGAGAATTAGAGATCGGCCAGGTGAGCGCTTTAATCAGCGACATAAAACCCGCTGCGGAAATTGTTAAGGAAATATGGCAGCAATTCAATGATGCGCTGGAAAATCCTTTAAAATAAAAATAACGATTATTCGTTCTTTTACTATTACACAACATGAATCCCTAATGATTTTCCTTACAAAAAGCATTGCTTTTAAAAAATTCTATTTATTGCTCTTCAGCACTGTTTTCTTTTCGGTGCTCATGTGCAGTAGCGTATTCGCCCAATTACCCTCTGAACAGGACGACCTGCAGATTGATCCCAATTCCTTAAAAAATGCTTCTTCATCTGAATTGATCAATTTTCTACAGGATTTTAATCAGCAAAAACAAAAAGCCGGGGAAGACGTACACAAAGCCAACAACAATTTGCAGGAGGAAAGCCTGGCACCGAGAAATAAAATTTTAAAAGACAGTACTCAAAAAGATTATATAAAAAATTCTTTAACCGGCCCTCAATCTGTTTATGGAGGCAACATTTTTCAAAACAGCCAGATTCTCCAGCTTTCAGAACTTAGTACTCCACCTCCCGATTACCCAATTGGCGTGGGTGATCATATTGTGGTTTCCCTTTGGGGAGGGGCAGATTTTGAACAGGATTATCTTGTAGCCCGCGATGGTTCTATCTTTCCACAGGGCCTTGGAAAAATAACAGTGCAGGGGCTTTCCTTTGCCGATGCCAAATCAATTATTTACGAACGTTTTAAAAAAGTAATCCCGCAATCCACTAATATATCAGTTACTCTTGGACAGCCCCGTTCTATTGTGGTTCAGGTTTCGGGGAATGTGGCCAATCCCGGTCCGGAAGTAGTTTCTGCTTTCACCAACGCATTGAATATTGTGGCAATGGCCGGG
>JBIQMJ010000428.1:0-3459 GCA_044463445.1 Segetibacter koreensis | reverse complement strand
GCTTTTTATTTTAATTTAGCTCTTTCATATTGCAATGGCCAGGACAAATCCACTCCTAACTCTTTTGCCGCATGTAAGGGAAAATAAGGCTCCCGCAATAATTGGCGGGCCATTATAATAAGATCGGCTTTTTGTTCCTTCAATATATTTTCACATTCCTGTGCGGTGGTGATCATTCCAACTGCAGCGGTCACTATTCCTGCTTCCTTTTTTATTTTTTCAGAAAATGGAACCTGGTAAAGTGGTCCCAAAGGAATTTTTTGTTCAGATGAATTTCCACCGCTGGAACAATCGATCACGTCTACTCCATGATCTTTTAAAATTTTCGCAAGCCTGACTGAATCATTTTCATTCCAACCGTCTTCCACCCAATCTGTTGACGAAATTCGGACAAATAAAGGCGCCTGCGGACCAATAATGAATCTCATCTGCCTAACTATTTCAAGAAGTAATCTTATACGGTTTTCAAAAGGCCCTCCGTATTCATCTTTCCTTTGATTACTAATGGGTGATAAAAATTGATTGATCAGATAGCCATGGGCCGCATGGATTTCAAACACCTGGAAACCAGCCTGGACTGCTCTTTGAGTGGCATCACCAAAATCCTTAATTAAATTTTTAATTTCTTCTTTCGACATTTTTTTGGGAACAGGATAATCCTTTTTAAAAGGAATATCACTTGGCGCAACAGTTTCCCATGCTCCCTGTTTTTTTTCCAAAGGCTTTCTTCCTTTCCATGGATTTAAATTACTTGCCTTTCTTCCTGCATGTGCCAACTGGATTCCGGCAATAGTTCCGTTCTCTTTTAGAAAATCAGTGATTTTTTTTAAGAAAGCAATGTGTTCATTTTTCCAAATACCCAGGTCGTCAAGAGAAATTCTGCCTGCAGGGTTTACCGCTGTGGCTTCAGTAAAAACCAATCCCGCTCCTCCTACTGCGCGCGAGCCAAGATGAACCAGGTGCCACTCGTTGGCAAAACCGTCGATGCTTGAATACTGACACATGGGCGAAACTATAATCCGGTTCTTTAAAGTAATGCCCCGTAAGGTAATGGGTTCAAAAAGTAAAGCCATAATTAAACATTGAATAGCAAATTTCCTACCTATTTTTCTTAAAAAAAATTCCATTAAATTTGCCGACCTTTAAAAAGGCTAATCCCTTAAATAGAATTTATAAAAACTGGTCCCGTAGTTCAATGGATAGAATAGAAGTTTCCTAAACTTTAGATACAAGTTCGATTCTTGTCGGGACTACCATGATACAAAATTTTGTATCAAACATTTTTAATTATGAAATTTCTAAATGTTATTATTAAGTATCGCCTGCATCTGGGGGTACTATTTTTACTACTTGGCATCATAGTGAATATTGAGGCGGGCTTCTGGCCTTCATTTGTGCTCTACCTGATTGCACTGATCCTGATCGTGGGACATTTTCTTTTTGGACCAATGAGGCTTATCCAGGGATATATGGAGGAAGGCGATATGGAAGGTGCACAAAAAGTGATCGATTCCATCTGGTTTCCAGGCTTGCTCATCAAACCGGTTCGCTCTGTTTATTTTACATTGAAAGGAAACCTGGCAATGGCCAACCAGGATTATGACACCGCTGAGGCCCACATGAAAAAGAGTCTCAGCCTTGGTATGCCTATGAAAGAAGCGGAAGGGGCTAATAAGTTACAGTTGGGAATGCTGGCGATGCAAAAAGGAAACATGAGGGAATCTGAAAATTATATACGGCAGGCTATACGCGCGGGACTTCCTGATAAAGAGAATGAAGCGGCTGCTTACTTACAGCTTTGCTCTATCATGATTAACAAAAGAGAATTCCGCGCAGCAAAAGAATATTTCAGAAAAGTAAAAAAACTGAAACCTACTACGCCACAGATTGCCGACCAGGTAAAACAAATGGAAAAGTACATTAGCCGGATGCCGGGATAAAAATAAAAATCTGTATTATTCATTCATTTACTGTTTTGGCCTGGAATAAAAAAATAGTTGGTTTTTTATGCAGATCCATCTTTTCTTTTTTCCATTCATCAATCGTTTTCGTTTTTATAAATTCATTGGGAGAAGTAATTTCGCAGGCAATACAAAGTCGTGTGGAAGTGTTACAATGATTTAAAATAGTTTCCAGCATTTTGTTATTCCTGTAAGGGGTTTCAATAAAAATTTGTGTACATTTTTTTTGCAGGGATTCTGATTCCAGTTGTTTTATTTTTTTTATTCTTTCCAGATTGTCAATGGGCAAATAACCATGAAAAGAAAAATACTGCCCGTTCAATCCGCTTGCCATCAACGCAAGTAAAATAGAATTTGGGCCGACCAAAGGTTTTATTTCTGCATTTAATTTTTGAGCTTCCCTAATCAAAACCTGGCCCGGATCTGCCACGCCCGGGCAACCCGCTTCACTAATAATAGCAATATTTTTCCCTTCTTTTATTTTTTCACGGAAGGCTGAAACCTGTTCCTCTTCTGCTTTACCAAGCGTGTGCCATTCAAAATCATCAATAACAATTTCTCTGTCCATCGATTTTAAAAAGCGCCGCGCCGTTCTTTCGTTTTCAGCAAAAATTACTGAGCATTTCCTTACAGCATTCATTACATACGCCGGTATGGTTTCAACAGCATTATCAGACAAAAAAGAAGGGATTAAATAGATCATTTTCAAAAATTATGGATCGAACATAAGCAATTAAAAAGATTTCGATGAAAGCCTTTTACTTTGCAAAATTCAGATACAAAAAATTATGAAAAAAGTCCCTCTACCTTTTTATCAAAGAAAGGACGTAGTAAAAATTGCCAAAGAATTATTAGGAAAAATCGTTGTTACCAATTTTGATGGGCAAATTACTTCAGGAAAAATTGTTGAAACAGAGGCATACGTGGGCCTTACCGATAAGGCGTCTCATTCTTTTGGAGGAAAAAGAACTGCGAAGAATGAACACATGTATTCTGCTGCGGGCACGGCTTATATTTATATTTGTTACGGAATGCACCAGATGTTGAATGTAGTTACCAACGAAAAAGGAATTCCCGATGCAGTGTTGATTCGCGCCATTGAACCGGTAGCAGGAATAGAAATTATGCGCCAACGAACCGGCAAAAAAGAAAACGATAAAACGATCACCCGCGGGCCTGGAAATGTGGGAAAAGCGTTAGGCATTTTCAAACATCATTCAGGTTTATATCTTTTGGATGAAGTAATTTTTTTGTTAGATAACAGCAAAAAAATTCCTGCAGCTCATATCGGCACCAGCAAAAGAATTGGGGTGGAAAGTGCGGGCCCGGATGCAGAACTTCCTTACCGTTTTTTTATAAAAGGCAATAAATATGTAAGCGGAAAAAGTAATTGAAGTGTAGAATCCGATTAAACAATTTTCACTGGAGTTTCCCCAAAAATCTCCAATAATTTCCTATAATCCTTACCAGACAATGGTTTTAGGGCAAATGTAAGTGT
>JBIQMJ010000427.1:0-3461 GCA_044463445.1 Segetibacter koreensis | reverse complement strand
TTGAAGAAAAATGAATACAACCCTGAAATAAATATTGAAAACAAAGACGCAGAAAGAAAAAATAAAAATGGCAATGGCCCTTTTGCGCCACAGTTTTTTGAGGATGGATCAATCAATCACGATACGATGGGATTGGTAGCTTTGGATCAATCAGGAAATATGAGCGGCGCGGTTACTACCAGTGGAATGGCTTTTAAAATTCATGGACGAGTTGGTGATTCGCCGATCATTGGCGCCGGCCTGTTCGTGGATAACGAAGTGGGCGCTGCCACTTCGAGCGGAATGGGTGAAGAAGTGATACGAATATGTGGTACGCATCTCGTGGTAGAATTTATGCGGCAGGGCTATTCGCCTGAAGTTGCCTGCCGTAAGGCAATTGAAAGAATTATTCACCGCAGCGAGGAAAAAGCAAAAAAAGTGCAGGTAGGCTTCTTAGCTTTAAATAATAAGGGAGAATATGGGGCGTATGCCATTCAGAAGGGATTTGTTTTTTCCGTTAAAAGTAACGGCGAAGAAAAAGTGTATCCTTCCAAATATTTTTATGATTTGGGTGTGAGTTAGTGAGAAAGGGTAAGAGAGTGAGAGGGTGAGAGGTGAGAGGTGAGCCAAGTGAAGATGGTTCAGATGGTTCAGAAGTTGTAGAATGATAATTTTTATAATTCGGATTTACTATGGAAAATAAATTAGAAATAATTGGTTTCAATATTGAAAGCTGCCTGGCCGCGCAGGAAGCAGGCGCTGACAGGATTGAGCTTTGTGGTTCGCCCGGTGAAGGAGGCACTACGCCCTCCTATGGCTTGGTTCAATCAGCGAGGGAAAAACTGGAAATTGATTTGTATGTGATGATTCGTCCGCGCGGCGGAGATTTCCTGTATACTGATAATGAATTTGAAATGATGATGAAGGAGGTTGAATTCTGTAAGCGATCAGGTTGCGATGGTATTGTTACAGGCGCTCTAACTTCTGATGGCCACGTGGACAAAGAGAAATGTAAATTATTAGTTGATTTGGCATTTCCAATGGAAGCTACTTTTCACCGCGCCTTCGACAGAGTAGCAGATCCGTTTGCATCTCTGGAAGACCTGATAACACTGGGCTTTGAAAGGATTCTAACATCAGGATTAAAACCAAAAGCTGAGCAAAATACCAATCTTTTATTGCAGCTAATACAAAAATCGGACGGAAGGATTATCATAATGCCGGGGTCGGGCGTTAACTCCGGAAACATAATTTCAATAGCAGAAAAAACCGGTGCCAAAGAATTTCATAGTTCGGCTTCTTTTTCCAAAGAAAGTGAAATGAAGTTTATAAATAAAGAAATGAATGAAGTTCTGGAATATATCTCGGTTAACAAAGATGAAGTTAAAAATATGAAGAAACTATTGAACAATTTTACCAGAAGCGCAAAAAAATAATTTAGAAAATATTTTCTAAAAGAATGAACCTCCGTCGGCAAATATTAAAAGAACATACCAAAGCCAACTGTGAAAAAATAATTGCCTGGGTGGACGATGATGCTTCCCGGTTTAATGAACTTTTCAGGTTGTTTCTTACGGATGAAAGCAGGGTAACACAAAGAGCGGCATGGCCACTGAGCTATTGCGCCATAGCCCATCCCGCATTTATCAAAGAAAACTTCGGTACATTAATTGAAAATTTAAAAAAAGAGCATCTTCATAATGCAATCAAACGCAATACCGTTCGGCTTTTGCAATTTGTTCCCCTGCCTGAAAAATATGAAGGCGATGTAATGAATCTCTGTTTCCATTACCTTGAGTCTCCAAATGAAGCCGTAGCTATTAAAGCTTCCTCTCTGACTATTTTGGGCAACCTTGCTAAAAAAATATCCTGAGATAATCCCTGAAATAAAATTGCTGATAAAAACTCAAATCGATCATCAAAGCGCTGCTTTCAAGCAAAGAGCTAAGAAATTCCTTGCAGATTTTCCATCCTGACAGAACAGAAAGTTTATTCCATGGATACCATTGCTTTTATCACACCATTTGCGGGATTAAGCCATTGAGGAAATTCGTTTTTGACGTCTGTAAAAATTGTCCGATGGGTGATATAGTTGGAAGGATCAATTAGTTTGTTTTTCATCGCCGACATCACTTTTTGAAAATCTTCTCTGGTGGCATTCCGGCTGCTCATCAACGTAGCTTCTCTTTTATGAAATTCAGGATGGCTAAAACAAATTTCTCCTTTTTGCAAACCTATTAAGATATATTTTCCACCGTGAGATACATATTGGAAGCCGGTGTTGATGGCTTTCAAATTTCCCGTAGCATCTATTACAACCGTAGGCATATCACCGTTTGTAATTTCAGCAAGTTGCTGCACAATATCTTTACTCATCGCATTCAGCGCAAAGCTCACATGTAACTTTTCTTTGCAAAACTGCAGCCGCTGCTCATTAATATCCATCGCTATTACATTAGCGCCGGCAATTTTTGCCATTTCCATAGTTCCCAAACCAATGGGGCCGGCGCCAATTACCAACACATTTTCGCCGTCTATAATCTGCGCGCGCCTTACACCGTGAGCGCCAATAGCAAGCGGCTCTATCAATGCAAGTTCATCCAGACTTAACCCCTCTCCGTGCAACAAACTCTGTGAAGGAACCATTAAATATTCTACCATTCCGCCGTCGCAATGCACGCCGCAAACCTGGATGCTGCTGCAACAATTTGGCTTTCCCATCCGGCATGCAACGCAATGACCACAATTAAAATATGGAATAAAAGTTACCATCTCTCCTTTTTCAAAACCGGGCGCATTATCAAAATCAACTAGCTCGCCTGACAATTCGTGTCCTAAAATCCGGGGATAACTGAAATACGGCTGGGTACCTTCGAAGGCATGCAAATCAGTGCCGCAAATTCCGATACGTTTAATTTTTATGATAGCGTAACCCGGCTTCAATTGCGGCTTTTGAAGCGTTTCGTATTCAAAATTCCCAGGCTCAGTACAAACCAAAACTTTCATTTTCTTCTATTTAAATTCAATTTTAAATCCACAAACCGGAACTTCCGGCACCGGCATTTTAAAATTCTTTTTGATAACCAGCCCATCACCTTTTTGAGTCCACCGGATTTTCGTATTACTTCCCAACAAAGTGACAGAGGCAATTTTCTTATCCAATAATTTTGAATTTTTTCCAAGAGATTTAATAAAAATATCTTTTGTGGGTTCGCCCAAACAATATGCATACAAATCATTTCCTTTTGTGGTAAAGCGAATATCCTGTGCGCTGTATTTTAATTTATTTTCATTAAAGTTGGAACTTTTTACAACGGTTTCTGTTGTTGGCCTTTCGCCATAAACTTTTCAGGGGCGCGAGCCATAAATTCCTTCTCCATTTACAGAAGTCCACATGCCTATTTCATTTACGATTTGGATTACATCGGGCTCCAAATCGCCTTCAGGCGTTTGTACAATATTAATTAACAGGTTTCCATTCT
>JBIQMJ010000426.1:0-3466 GCA_044463445.1 Segetibacter koreensis | reverse complement strand
CTGTTTTGTGCCGATAAAAAAAGTATAATGAGCCTGATCAAGACTTTTAAAACTTATTATTTTGAAGATTATATCCTGACGAAAAAAATTCCATCTTGCCTGCATACTTTGTTCAAAAAATGATTGGTCCTTAGTTTTTTTTAATAGTAATTTGCGTGTCTAAATTATGTCAAATTCAGAGTTAACGCGGCCGGAATTAATTATGAATAGTAAAGCTAAAGCTTCTACTATTCATAAAATACGTGAAATACCTCATATAATAAAATACATGGGCTCGAAAAAACCCATAATTGATTTTATTACTAATGCAATTGAAAAGATTCATAAGCCCGATCAATGGATTTGCGATTTGTTCTCTGGATCTTGTTCCGTTTCTGCAGCCTTGAGAAAAAAATATAACTTTATCTCTAATGATATACAAGAATATTCTAGCATTTTCGCACATACTTATTTTTCAGATCTATCCCGATATGAATTTGATGAACTTAATGAACAGATAGAAGTATGTGTCAAATCTCATATAATATGGTTTGAAAATAAATATGCTGAATATTTTTTTGATTTCTCAAAGATTACCACCCTTGAAGAGTTTGCAAAAATTGAATTAAAACAAAGAAAGCTTTTTGCAAATGAAAAGTTCGATATTGATTTTCATTTATTCACAAAATACTATTCGGGTACATACTGGTCTTTTGAACAGTGTGTATGGATAGACGCTCTGAGAAAAGCTGCTGAAACATTTAGAAATAGCCAGGTTTATTATGCATTTCTTTCTAGTATTATGTATGCAATGTCATATACTACACAAAGTACAGGGCATTTTGCTCAGTACAGAGACGGTGAAACCAAGGATGCAATGAATAATATTTTATATTATCGTCAAAAAAACTTGTATGAATTGTTTATAAAGAAATTTAAAGATCTTTTAAGGTCATTAGATGACTCGCTAAAACAATTAAAAACGACAACGCTTGATTTTAAAGAATGCTTGATGAGTCTTCCCGCAGGAGTAACCGTGTATGCTGACCCACCCTATGCCCCGGTTCATTATTCAAGGTTTTATCATGCTCTCGAAACCTTAGTTAAATATGATTATCCTGAGATTCATTATAAAGGAAGATATCGAAATGACAGACATCAATCTCCTTTCTCGCAAAAAAGCAATGCAGTTGTAGCCTTCACTGAATTATTTGTTTATATTGTTAATAAAAAATCTCAATTGATTCTAAGCTATAGTGACAATGGGGTAGTGGAAATAGAAACTATAATTGAATTAGCGAAACAAGTTTTTACTAATTCTTACACGATTGAAATTGACACAATTGATCACATTCATAGTACAATGGGGAGATTTGAAGATGCAGGTAGAAACGTAAAAGAATATTTAATAACTGCAAAAATAATGTAAGCATGCATTTAAACCCTGATATTACCAGGTTAAGAACATCTTGGACTAAGTATGACTGTGTGAGAGTAATAAATATTATTGGGAATAATGAACTTGAGGAATATTTAACCGAAGCAGAGGCAATTAATCCTCCGGTACTTTGCGCTTATTTGGGAATAAATAGCTTTGAAGATCAGGTTCCAAATTATTGGGTTGAGTTGATAAATAATTATCCAAATTACAGAAAATTGTTTGCCTTAATGGCGGGAATTTTCACTCACTATGAAAATATTAATGACTTTGCCGGAAAGTATTCATTGATTAATATGGGAGGGATTTTTGAAATTGGCGAGGGTGGAAAACACCAAACGAATCTCAGAAGTGCATTAGTTGTAGGTGGCGCAGCACTGACAAGTTTTAGAAGAAAGCCTGAAGTGCCATATGATTTTTCAAAAATATACGGACAAGAAAATATTGGTAATTTGTTTAAACAGGTGTTACAGGAAAGATTGCTTAAAATTGGACACACAAAAGAGGAAATTGAAAACGATTTTTACGAATTAGCCTACTCATATCATTTTAATAAAACTCTTAGCCTAAACAAAAAACAATTTAAAAGTTGGTTGGAAGGAAAGGCAGTATTTCAAATCAAGGAATTCCAATATGATTTGGAAGGATTAAAGAGAGAATATAAAAATATAAAGGCTTTAAAAGTCAATCAATGGCTTAAGGAATGGGATGATGTTGATTTTACAATGCCTATGCGAAAAAAGCCAGATCCATTCTTTTACATTTTTAAAATTGATATAAGGTTGTTGAAAAGAATTTCAGATGTTCATAGACGCAAGGCTCAAAAATCGAGAATAGAGGATGTTAATATTCAGAGAGAATTAAAAGAAGATAGAAGTATAGAAATAAAAAACTATGTGCATAAAGGATTTCCATTATCGACAGCAGGAGATAAGGCGAGGGAAGAAATAGAAAATAAAGTACTGCAAATGCCTGGATTTCTTCCTACAGGCATTCTGGTTAATATTTTAGGTAAAGGACAAAAAAGAGGAAATTCGTCCATAAGTGATAAAGATCTAATAACAATCTCTAGTGATAATAACTTTGAAATTATTTTGCCTGATCAAATTTTTTCAAATGAGTGGAATCCTGAGCTAAAGCCATTCGAGGTAATAGATGGACAGCATAGATTATGGGCATTCGATGAAACGGAAAATATTGATGGAGAGTACGAAGTGCCAGTAGTTGCTTATTACAATCTTGATAGAGCCTGGCAAGCTTATCTTTTTTATGTTATAAACATTAAACCGAAAAAAATAAATACAAGTTTAGGATACGATTTATATCCGTTATTGCGAACACAGGAATGGCTGGAAAATTCAAAAGATGGTTTAAAAGTATATCGAGAAACAAGGGCACAAGAGTTAGTAGAAGCACTTTGGAATTATCACGAAAGTCCTTGGTATAGAAGAATAAGTATGTTAGGAGAAGAATCTTCTAATATTTCTCAAAATGCTTTTATCAGGGCCTTATCAGACAGTTATTTTAAGAAAACAAGAAAAAGTGTTAGCGGTTTATTTGGTGATGTTCTAAAATCTAAAGATGAGGAATTAAAATGGGTAAGACCTCAACAAGCCGCATTCTTAATATTGCTTTGGGATGAAATATCAAAGGCTCTTGACAAAGACAGCTTAACGACTGGGGAGTTGGAATGGGTCGATATGATAAGAAAGGAGAGTTTTTCCTTATCACAATTTGAAAAAGAATTACAACTTGATAAATCTTTTGTTAGTAAAACTTCTAATTTATCTAGGGATCAAGGAGTAACAGGTATTTCTATGTTTTCTAACGACTTTTTTTACGTTCTAGCTAACGAGTCGGAAATAGACTTTAACGAGCTAGAATGGGATAATGATATAGATGAACGTCAAATAGAAGAAAGCAGTATTGACTTAGCTATAAATAAATTTAATTCTCACCCTATACACTCGTATATTCAAATGTTTGCGAAAGAAGTAATTAAGTTTGATTGGAGAACGTCTTCGGCAGAATTTAGCGATCCTGCCCAAT
>JBIQMJ010000425.1:0-3477 GCA_044463445.1 Segetibacter koreensis | reverse complement strand
TATCCTAGGGCTCGCAGATATGGCTAATACAAAAAATATATTCGTAAAAGTAAAAGTGTTTGAAAAAGATTTGCCGCAGGTAAAAATGGGACAAAGAATACGCTTTAAGGCCACTGGTGATAGTGTAGAACGCATTGCGAAAATATTTTTAATAGGTAAAGATATTGATGCTGACAGGACCGTCCAGGTAAGCGGAAAATTATTGAACCCGGCACCTTCTCTGATACCTGGAATGTTCATTAACGCAATTATTGAAATCGGGGCTTCTGAAACTACTGCATTACCACAAGAAGCAATAGTGCAGGCAGGTGGTAAAAATTACATTTTTGTTTTAGATGAAGATAAATCAAATGGCGGGGCTGCGGAAAATGTAAAAGCGCAAGATAGTTCTGCTGATAAGCATATAAAATTTAAACGAGTTGAAGTGGGAACATCTGTAACTGAAAATGGATTTACCGGTGTGCAATTACCTTCCGGATTTAATATGGAAAGTAAAGTGGTTACCAAAGGCGCTTATGATTTACTTTCTAAAATGAATAACACAGAAGAGGAAGAATAGATAATTAGCTTAATAAGTATATAATTAAACTAATCATTTTAAACCTACAAAGATGAATATAGAATTTGAACTAATCATTATTCCCAAACTTATTGTAGCATTTGTCTTAGGGTTATTTATTGGTTTGGATAGAGAAAGACAAGGGAAAGATGCAGGTATCAGAACCTACGCAGCAGTTTGTTTAGGCGCAACCTTGTTTACTACTATTGCCGAAAACATTGATGATGATGTTACTTCTATTTCGCGAATAGTAGCAAACATCGTAACGGGCATTGGATTTCTGGGAGCCGGCATTATTTACCGTAACAATGATTCAAAGTCTTCACATGGATTAACTACAGCAGCTACTGCTTGGTGTACCGCTGCTGTGGGTGTAGCTATTGGATTAGATATATTTTTCATTGCTATCACGGCATCCTTAATGGTCTATTTTCTATTATCATTAGAACGTAGAAAATGGTACATGCAATGGAAGAACAAGATAAAAAACGCGGATAATAATAATAAAAGTGATTAATAGTAAAGAGGTATTTTAAATTTCAACGGTAATAACTAAATCATTCTTTTCACACTTAAACTTTAATAAAAAATGAAAAACCGGAAATATAGAGATCACTATTTAGGGCACAAACATATAGCTCTCATTCAAAAGCTTTTGACTTGTGCTACGGCTAAATTAGGACAGTCTGCCATGAATATCATGGTAGTAATGTTTTAGGGTAAGTAAAGTAGGTGCAGTTTTTTCAAAGCTGCACTTAATTTCTTTCTGCTTTTGACAGCTATAAAAAATAGATAAACTTGACTGATGCAATTCTCTATCACTGATTTAAAAACTTTTAGGGCTCAATCTTTTAACTGCAAAAAGCCTTTTTAATTTTTTCATCACTTAAAAATAAAATTTATGGAAGCAACATCGGCATCTTATCAAAACAAGGGAAAGCTTAAGCTGGTATTAGGCTTAACGCTTACCTATCTTGCTGCCGAAGTTGTTGGAGGAATTCTTACCAACAGCCTTGCGTTATTGGCAGATGCAGGCCACATGCTTACGGATGTAGGAGGCCTGGCTTTTGCCTTAATCGCTATTAATATTGCCCAACGTTCCGCTACAGACAAACGGACATATGGTTATTACAGAGCAGAAATTCTGGCTGCCTTGGCAAATGCTGTTATCCTGATTTTTATTTCCATTTATATTCTTTATGAAGCAGTAAAAAGATTTCAATCACCACCTGAAGTATCAAGCAAAAACATGCTCATAGTAGCGACAATTGGCCTGGCTGTAAACATTGCAGGTATGCTTATTCTTCGTAAAAGCTCTAAGCAAAGCCTGAACATGAAAGGCGCTTATTTTGAAGTATTATCTGATATGCTTACTTCAATTGGTGTTATTGCTGCTGCTATTATAATGATTAGTACAGGTTGGTATTATGCTGACCCAATATTATCCGCAATTATCGGATTATTTATTTTACCAAGAACATGGATTTTATTAAAAGATGCTATAGGTGTTTTGCTCGAAGGTGTTCCGTCTGACATAAGCATTCCTGAATTGAAAAAAGCTATGGAACAAATTCCAGGAATTGTAAGTATGCATGATTTGCATGTGTGGGCATTAACATCAGGATTAAATGCATTAAGTGTACATGTTGTAATTAATAAAGAATCAATCCCTGACGAAATGATAAAATTGATAAATGATAAAATAATAAATGATTTTCCAATTTCACATACCACTATACAGATAGAAGGTAAAAATTATAAGGAAGCAACAAGTAAGTTTTAATGACAGTTATTTTATGAAGCTACCAGATTACATGGAACCATTCAAGGTAAAATTATTCAAACATTTTAATAAAATCTCAATGATACAAGTTTTAGCAGAAACAAAAGAAAACATAATCGCTACAAGTGCAGCCGGTAAATTGACAGATGCAGATTATAAAAAATTATTACCAATTATGACAAATGCCTTGAAAAAGTTTAAGAAGTTTCGTTGGTATTTTGAAATAGTAAGTTTTGAGGAATACCAGATGAAAGCATTTTGGGATGATGTGAAATTTGATTTGCAACACATAGGTTGTTACGAAAAAATAGCATTAATCTGTGATAAAAAATGGCATTATTTAATTTCCCGCTTAATAAGGCCTTTCATTAAAACAGAAATTAATTTCTTTGAATTGGGAGAAAAAGAAAAAGCATTATGTTGGATAAAAAATTGATTGCATTTTGAATAAACGTTGCTATAATTTTAAATGGAAAAGAAAAAGCCACATAGGAAAAAACAAAAAATAGCACCAGTAAAAAGTAAGCGGCCCCTTCCCTCTGCTTTACCTAAAAGAAATATGGCTCTAACAGTTATTCTGATTGTTCTTTTTCTGATTTTGTTTGTTGCGTTATCATTAATAGCGCACTACCTCTCTATGTTTTCAGTCAAAGACGTAAATCAATAATTATAAAAAACCAAACAAAAGAAATTACCATGGGAAAAACCAGAATAGACCTGAATATTATTTTACCGGAAGTGCACGATGAAAGGGATGAATGTGTTAACCGCATTATTGCATCCCTTCAATACAAAAGAGGTATTGATAAAGTGCATGTAATACCGGAAGATGGAAGCAAGAAAGCACAACTTTGCTTTCATTACGACCCTTCAGCAATTTCCATAAATAAAGTAGAGCAGTTAGCAAGGAAGGCAGGGGTAGAAATAACAGAACAGTATGGCCATTTATTGATTGAAACGGCAGGTGTTCACCACCCACGACATGCAAGAAGAATAGAAGCAAACATAAGAAGGCACAAAGGCGTTCAGAATGTTTCTGTTTCGGGTACAGGGTTTATCCAACTGGAGTTCAATAAAGAAGCCACTTCAGAGAAAACAATCATCCAGCAAAGAAAAGAGGCAGGACTCAAAGTAA
>JBIQMJ010000424.1:1307-3486 GCA_044463445.1 Segetibacter koreensis | reverse complement strand
ATGATTTCCCAGAAGTTTTTTACAGGTTTAATGCAACATTAAAATTTAAAGACTTGAATATTTTTGAAACAACTAAAGAAGCAACGCAAAAATTTATTGACACATATTTACCAAACGATAAAGACAATATAAAAGTAGAATTTGGAAATGCTGCGAGCGGACTTCAAGCAATTATTAGTGGACAGTTTTAAGACCTACTGCTGCTTACATTAGGCTTGGCAATAGGCTGGCTGACGGAATAACAATCGGCTGTGGTTCGCTATCAACAGCAGTTCCAGCAGACGAAATAAAAATCAGCTTTTTACTTTATCTTCAGCTGCAGTTTTTCAATCGGCGTGACGTTCGGGCAGACGTAACATTGAATACCAGCCCTGCGCCAAGCCCTAGACGTTGTGCGTCACTTTAAAACTTAACTCAATGAGACTTTTTTCAATTTTATATTTTTTATTGCTCACTCACTTTTCCTATGGACAGGTTATCAGTAAAGGCATCACCAATAGTTCTAGGAAAAGTTGTGTCAAGGTGATTAGCAAAACGGGAAACAGTAGCGGCACAGGTTTTTTTGTGTCAACCGATTTAGTTGCAACTTGTTTTCATGTAGTCTCACAGATTTCAATTGATACTTCAAGAAATGTTAGGTTCAATATTTTCCAAGATATTCAAATAATTACTGAAGATGGAGATACAGTTTTAGCAAAATGTATTAGTTATCCTAACAACCAATTTCCTGAGCCGCTTATTCAAGATTTTGCCTTGTTAAAAATTTATAAGCCAGTAAAAAACAATGAAGTTTTACAGCTTTCATCAGATACAAATCAAAGCGTTGGAGACCCAATTATCTTTAGTGGATATCCCTTGGGAACGCCAACAATGGTTACTCATTACGGGACCATTTCCGGAATAACAAAAGACAAATCGATTGTTTGTATCCAAGCGCCCACAAACAAAGGAAATTCTGGCGGAGCGCTCATTGATAAAGATGGAAAAGTAATTGGAATCGTTAGCATGAGAGAAGGAGGTATTTCTGCTGGTCTACAAAATTATCTAAACGAGATAGCAGAGACCGAAAAAATGGGGAGTGTAAAAATAATGGGAATCGACCCGCTTCAAACGACAAAAGAAACAATTCAAGTGCTGGATACCTATATCAGCACAGGTATTGGATATGCACGAAGTATACAATACTTGCGTAATTATATTAAAAAACATAACTTAAAATAGTAAAAGCGAACGCACAACCTTAGGTTTGGCAATAGGCTGGCTGACGGAATAACAATCTGCTATAGTTCCCTATCAGCAACGGTTCCAGCAGAAGAACAAATATCGCCTTTTTGTATTTATCTTCGACAGTAGTTTTTCAATCGGCTAACGTTCCGGGCGAGACGTTCATTGAATATCAGCCAATCACCAAGCCTCAACGTTGGTGGCCATTTTACTGAACACACCCTAATAACAAATGGAAATGAGTTTTTTTAAAAAGCTGTTTGGCGGTTCAGACAATAAAAAGACTGACATTAAAGAAAGTGCAAATCCAGACAACACCCGTCTAACATATCTATTAGACATTTACGGACATCATCCATCGAACGACAACTATACGGCAGTTATAGAAGAAATTACTAATGGAAAATCTTTCTTGCTTTTGCCTTCCGCCAATGACAATGGCAATACGACTGGATGGCAGACAGCAGAAGTCGGAACAACATTAAACCTTGCTTCAGTTTTTAACTTAGACGGATTAAAAGTTTTAGGAGCATTTAGTGATGAAAATGCGTTGGTAAAATGGAGCAAACGTGAAACTCAGTATACAGCTATCAAAACACAAGATGTCATTGATTTCTGCAAGCAAAACAATATTGACAGAATTGTTATCAACAGTGACCAGAAAAATATGTTTGTCCTTGAACGCAATAGAGAGAATATTAATTCAAGGACAATTCAAGAAGAAACACAGGTCTTAGTTGGTACACCGACAAATCCGTTACCCAAATCAGCAGTGGACTTACTTGTAAAAAATTTTTCTAAGGTCGAAACAATTGAAGAGGCATATCAGTTCGCTCAAAAAATGAACGAGGAGACAAGCTTGGTTTTGGGAATCAAGATGTCAGTTGTTTCTGACAATTCGAGAGCGGCATTGCACAACGCTTTAAATAACAGTTTAACTGGAGTCGATGTTGGA
>JBIQMJ010000424.1:0-1297 GCA_044463445.1 Segetibacter koreensis | reverse complement strand
ATGTTGGAATCCCTATTGACATAATCATATTAGAAGATGAAGGATGGTTGAATACAGCTCGTAATATTCAAAATTCCCTATTCTACAAGCGATAAAAACGGCTACCAACAATGGGTTTTACGCAAGTGAGGCAGACCGAAGACACATCAGCATTTGTGCTGCCACCATCAGCAGTTCGGGCTGAAGGAATGCTATCAGCAAACGAACAAATAATCAACTTTTTTATTTTACATTCGGCTGACGGTTCGGGCAGACGAGAATTCTAATTTCCCACCTGCGCAAAGCTCTGGACGTTGTGCGTCATCTTAAAACACTTTAATAAATAAATTTCCCTGCCGTATAAAAATCAACACAATGCGTTTAAAGTCACAATCACCTCTTTTTTTTGTATTATTTCTTCTTCTTTTTGTAATCTCATCAGCAACAAATCTTATGGCGCAAGTTTCAACAGGAAATAAAGCGTTACATCAATTCTTTAATGATTATTATGAAGAAAGCTTGAAGTTATTTCCTATAAATGCCACTTATGAGGGTGATACAAGATACAATGACTTGCTCCCTAATGATGGTTCCATTTCTTTTCTGAAGGCAAAGCATAATTTTTATACTAAGTACCAGCAAGCGTTAAAAAAATTCGATTACCAAAAACTGAACGAACAGGATAAGGTTTCTTATGATATTCTCATGGACATTACTCAAAGAGAATTGGGTGCGGAGCAGTTTCATCCGGAGTATATGCCTGTAACACAAGTGTTTTCTTTGCCTTTAACAATGGCACAATTGGGTGCTGGAATAGGCGCACAACCTTTTAAAACGGTGAAAGATTATGACAATTGGTTAAAAAGAACAGCTCAATTTGCTATATGGACAGATACGGCTATCGCCAATTTTAGAAAGGGTATGAAAGCAGGTTATGTGCTACCAAAAGTAATCGTAGTAAAGCTCATTCCTCAAATGGAAAGTCTTGCACAAAAGGATTCTTCCAAAAGTGTTTTCTATGGACCTATCCGAAATTTTCCCAAAGATTTTTCAGCAGCAGATAAAGCACGTTTAGCAACCGCTTATTACACAGCCATCAATCAACAATTACTTCCTTCTTATCAAAAGCTGAAAGATTTCTTTAGCAATGAATATCTGCCTGCAGCAAGAACAACTTCTGGTATCAATGCATTGCCGAATGGTGATAAGATGTACCGCTTCTATATTTATTACAATACTACTACTCACAAAACACCGGACGAAGTGTACCAGACTGGATTGAATGAAGTAGCAAGGATTATGGCAGCCATGGAAAAAA
>JBIQMJ010000423.1:0-3489 GCA_044463445.1 Segetibacter koreensis | reverse complement strand
TAACTATGGTCGCACAACATCTTTTTTTTTATTTTTTTTTAACCGCACAACAGATGAAGAATTGTATAAAAGAAGAAAGAAGGTTGTGTAAATAAAAAGTCACCCAAAAATTCCGATTACAACTTTTGCTATTCATACCGGAGCGCCACAATTGGGTCTAACCTGGCCGCCTTGATTGCCGGGTACAATCCTGCAAAAAGCCCTACGGCCGAACAGACCACAATCCCTATGATTACCCATCCCCATGGAATTACAAAACCAGTATGAAGAAATAAACCAACTACATTTCCAACTATAACCCCTAAAATAATTCCTAACACTGCCCCGATCAGGCTTATAAAAATTGATTCAAATAAAAATTGTGATCTGATACTTTTACTTTTACCCCCAATGGCTTTTATCAATCCTATTTCGCGCGTACGCTCACTTACAGCCACCAACATAATATTCATAAGCCCAATGGCAGCGCCTATGAGGGTTATCAGCCCTATGAACGCGGCAGCAGTGGTTATGGATCCTAAGGCACTTTTAAAAACTTCTGCAATGCTGTCGCTTTTCCGGATGTAAAAATTATTTTCTTCATCAATAGCCAGTTTTCTAATAGGCCTGAAAGTTCCTTTTGCCTCAGCAATTGCGGCCTCCATTTGGCGGATATCATTTACCATGATCCCGATATTATAAGAGAAGCCATCAGTAGGAAAAAGCCGGCGGATATTGTTGTAAGTAGTAAGAACGATATTATCTGCATTGAAAAATGCGCTGGACCCTTTATCTTTCAAAACCCCTATTACACGGTATTTGATGCCGTCTGCTTTAATAGTTTGATCGAGTGCTCTCAAAGTATTGTCGCCAAATAATTTCTGAGCAAGGCTGTTACCAATAATACAAATGCTTCTGCCGCTTTCCACATCAAGATGGTTAAGGTTTCTGCCTCCGGCGAGTGTATAGCCGTTTTGAACCAGGTAATTTTCATCACCGCCCGACATTGAAATATTGGGATTGGTTTTTACCTTATCATTCATCACGATGATGTTTTGAGGCCCCGGAAGTGAAATGCTTACCCTCGCAGGAAAAGAATATTCCTTTTTAAATCTCCTGGCTTCCTGGTAAGTGATTATTTTTCTTTCGTTTGATTTCTTTTTCTTCAATGCCCGCGTATTGGTTTTTTTTACCTCTCTGCCTCCTCCCATTCTTATTTGCAGATCACGATATTGAATACTGAATGAATTGGCGCCCATTGTCGCAAAATTTTCTGTGAGGCTTTGATTCATAGAAGCGATGGCCGTAATAATTCCTATCAATGCCATGATTCCAAAAGCAATAATTGCAACCGTAATACCAGTGCGGAGCCGGTTACTTCTTACGGTTTGGAAAGCCATAGAAAGTGAATCTTTTAATTTCATGCCACCATTCAACTTAAAAAATAATGAATTTGAAGCGTGAAGTTACAATATCAAAACATTATAGAATTACCATTCCTGTATTTCTTCATAAAATAAAAATTATAAGAATTTATTGGTTTACCCGAAATTAAAAATCCGGAGAAATGGATAAATCATTCTCCGGAAATCATTCACTAATACTGTCTATTTACTTTCCCAGGAATTATTTTTCCTGTTTATATCGGGAAGTTCGCCATCAGGATCAAGTTTCACAGAAGTGATTTTTGAAGTGGAATTATATTTAAATGTCCAATCAATATCTCGTTGCCAAATATTCACAGGCAATTTCAAAGTCTGAGTGCTTCCGTTTTCTTCGGTTACTTTTACGATAACAGGCAATGCCATCTTTTGTTTATTTTCAATAGTAATCAATGCGCCCTGGGAAGGATCGTCATTTACATATTTTACTTCTTTCACTGACTGATCCAATTTCCACGTTTCGTAAAACCATTCTTTCCAAAACCAATTCAAATTGTCTCCTGCCGCATCGTTCATTGTGCGGAAAAAATCAATTGGCTGAGGGTGTTTAAATGCCCATCTGTTTATATAAGTTTTGAAAGCAAAATCAAATCTCTTAGTGCCAATTACAGAATTGCGCAAGATATTCAGAGCCACTGCGGTCTTTGAATAATACTGTCCATAATCCCGAAGGCTAATGGATTCAGGCGGCGTCATCAAAGGATCTTTCGCATGCTCCATCGTTCTGGCCATTCTTAAAATACTCCGGTTGGTGGTGTCACCATATTCCCCATTATTAAATGAATTAGAAGCATACCCATTAATAAAAGTATTAAGCCCTTCATCCATCCACATAAAACTTCTTTCATCAGAGCCAACGATCATTGGGAACCAGTTGTGCCCAATCTCATGAGTTACATCATGCCACAAATTGGCTTTTCCTATCCTGTAACTGCAAAAAACAATTCCGGGGTATTCCATACCCAATGCCACGCCGGCCACTACTACTGCTGAATTCCACGGATATTCAAAATAAGTTTTGGAATAAAATTCAATGCTTTGTTTTAAATATTGGGTACTTCTTCCATATTTATCATAGCCTTTGCTTTCTACCGGATAAACGGCCATCGCAATCCCTTTTTTTCCGGAAGGAAAATTAATTCTTGCCGCATCCCAGATAAATGCTTTCGATGCCGTCCAGGACACATCTCTTGAATTTTGCATTTTAAAATGCCAGGTAAGCATTCCTTTTTGAGTAGGCCTGGTAGAAGCCAGGTCAATCTCATTTTCTTTCACAATAAAAACAGTGCTGTCACTTTTACGCGCCTGGTCTAATCTTTTTATTTCTGTTGGCGTCAAAACCTGTGTGGGATTTTGCAGATCGCCCGAACCTGCAACTATCATACCGGCCGGAACAGTAACATAATAATCAAAATTCCCATACTCGCAATAAAATTCACCCAGGCCCATGTAAGGCTGAGTGTTCCAGCCAGTCACCGCATCAAACACGCACATTCTCGGGTACCACTGCGCCAGTTGATAAACTACCCCGTTTTTGGTATACAATCTCCCCATTCTGTCGGCGCCGTATTGAGGGATAGAAAACCAATAATTTATTTTGATATCGATCTTATCACCATTGGGTCTAACGGTGAAGGGTAAACGCAATTGCATTCTGGTATCCGTAATAACAGGTTCTATTTTATAAGTTTTCCCTTTATAAATTACAGAAGCAGATTCGATATGATAGCCTCCCTTTGTATAACCTTTCACATCAAAACGATCACCGGTCACCAGGGTGGTGGCTGCTCCGCGTGAAGAGGGATTGAATAAATTCTGATCGAGCTGAAGCCATACATATTTTAGTTCATCCGGGCTGTTATTGGTGTAATTGATAGCGACATTGCCTTTCAGGGTGGTATCTTTTTCATCCAAAGTGGCATGTATATTATAGTTAGCGCTGTTTTGCCAGTACTTTGGACCCGGCGCCCCATCTGCGCTTCTAAATTCTGTGCCGCCACGTGTTAAAAACGTAGGGTCGAAGACTTCGTTTTTATTATAAACGGAAGAATCCTGTGCAAGGGAAGAT
>JBIQMJ010000422.1:0-3506 GCA_044463445.1 Segetibacter koreensis | reverse complement strand
GTATTGTTCACAACAGAGTGGCCCAGGTTCAGCATGATTTCGTCTGAGACCTTTGCATATAATGTGCCTGCTGAAGTCGCTTTTTTCACAAGCGGGTATTGTAATAGTAATTGATAGCGAAACCGGCTTTTAAAATTATATCCATCAATAAGTTTGTTGTTACTGCTGTTGCGTGTCCAGCGTTCTTCCAACTTGAAACGATGACTGATGATTAAACTGCCAACAGCCTGTTTATAATTTAATTCAAGGTGAGGCCTTAATTCAGGAACGGTAATTGTTGAAAGGACGGATGGATCAGCAGGATTAGTAGAAGTGTAATAAGTAAATCCCACTCCGGCGCTCCACCCTGCGCCCAGTTTGCGGATGACAGTCACACGTGGCAATACCCAGTTGGCCTGACGATTGTTTTTAAAGAACCGCCGGTCGTCTATTTCCAGGTTGAGTTCTGATTTCGGGGAAAGTTGGTATTTCCCATAATAACGAAGCCAGTATTGGCTTTGATGTGTAATTTGTTTTTGCGCCTGTAATGGCGTTGTGAAGCCAATTGCAGCAAATGCCACGAGGCTCGTGTACCTGTTTATTATGTACATTTGTAGGAAGTTAAAATGTGAAGAATATTTATATTCGGATCAAAGGGAAATAGTTGCTGCTATTTCCCTTATTTTTTTAATTCAATGCAAAAAACATTTGGGTAATCCTCCGGCAGGAGCATGAAGAAATAAATATTGCATCGAGAGATATTATGTCGCCAATCTGAATTGACCGGTGAAAAATAATTTTAATAAGGAGCTTTATTATAAATCAGGCGATACGATTCCATTGCATTCGTAAATAACAGTTGGGGAATCGTGTAATGAATAAGTTCATTAACGAAAGACAACATCGCATTCCATATCTGATTATCTGAAGAACCATAAAGTATATGCTTGTGATTAAATATTTTATTAATCTCTTGCAAATATATAGGAATTTATATTAGTCTACCAAATTAGTAGGATAATATTTTTTGTGCTTTAATTATCTGTTTAAAATAAGGGGGTTGTTTTACAAGGGCTTTAATTTATTCGCTTAATAATTAAAGACAAGGAGTTTACAGGTTAATGCGGTGAGAAAGGCCTGGCTATTTTTTTAAATATGGATAAACGGAGTTATAAAAGAAGTAATATTCATTACAACACTTGCAGCAGATAATCCAGGCTTTAAAAAGCATCCGTGAAAAGCCTTACAGACGAGGCTGGTATGTGAAATAGTGCCGCATAAAATAATTACGATGTGGGTGCTTATTGCATACTTCTCATCACGGTTCGAAATAAAAGGATCGGGGAGGAAATATGACAAGGATAAATATTTTTCAGGAAAAAACGCCACAGGTTGAAAGTCTCTGCAGCATATTTCGGATTAAAGGTTGCCATCCTTCAAATATATTTTTTAAACCGAAATGAAGTGATTAAGGTTGGCAACCCTTGCGACATTTAGAAATGCACCTTTTTTTATTTTATCAACTGGCACAACAGCTCAGCTTTGCAACATCTTTCCCAAAGGTAATTGCAGCTAATTTTATGCCTTCCCCCAAAGTCAAATAAGGATAAAAACTTTTTGCTAATTCTTTTACGGTTATTCCGTATTTGATAGCTATACTCAATTGCTGTATCAATTCGCCACCTTCTGGTGCTACTATTCTTGCTCCTATCATTTTATCAGTTTCAGTGTTACGGATGAGTTTGATAAAACCTCTGGTATCGTTGGCAACCAAAGAATGGGGAACATTATCCAATGCAAGTCTGGATACTTCAAATGGAATATTTTGTGCAGCGGCCTGTGCTTCGTCCAAACCCGCGCCTGCTATTTGAGGATCTGTAAATACCACCCAGGGAAGAGAAGAATAATCTGCTTTATTTTTACTTCCCGTAAAAGCATTTTCAACAGTAATTTTTCCTTCAAAAGCGGCCGTATATACAAAGGAAGGTGTATTAGCGACATCACCAATCGCATATATATTTTGCAGGTTGGTTTCCATTAATTCATTCACCTGTACATGCCCGCTTTTGGTTAATTGCAAGCCAATTTTATCCAATCTTAGTTTTTGAGTATTAGCCTTTATTCCGGTGGCCACTACTATTTTGCCCGGTTCAACTAATTGGGTAAGAGAACCATCGGGACATTTGCAATGAATGATCGTACCGCTTCCTGATTTTTCAAATTTTACCGCACGGAAGTTGGGCAATATTTCAATGCCTTCATTCTTCATGTGCTTTTCAATTTCTTCGCTAATATCAGGTGTTTGGGTTCGCAGCACACGGTCAGTAAATTCAATAATGCGCACTTTTGTGCCCAAACGGTTATAGGCCATCGCTATTTCCAAACCGATATAACCTGCACCCATAATGGTGATGCTTTCAGGCTGTTCTTCCAAATCAAATAATGATACATTGGTGAGGTACCCAATTTCTTTCAGCCCTTCAATATCGGGAACATTGGTAGTAGCGCCGGTAGCAATGATAAATTTTATGGCTGTATAGGTATCCTTACCATTTACCAGAATGGTTTTATCATCTACAAATTCGGCCCGGCCTTCAACCATTTGAAGATGCTGGAAATCGCTCACCACATCCATGTACTTTTTTTGTTGCAGGGTTTTCACCAATTGTTTTTTATCTATTATCACCTGTGCAAAATTGATATCAAAACCTTTGGGTCTTATTCCTGAAAAATTGGAATGGGTAGCATGGTATGCTGTTTCGGCAGCACGGATAAGGGTTTTGGAAGGCACACAGCCTACATTTACGCAAGTCCCGCCAAAAGGCAATCCTGCATTTACCATCAGTGTGGTAAGTCCTAAATTTTCTGCAGTGATAGCAGCAGAAAATGCAGCCGAGCCGCCACCGATAATGATAAGATCAAAATGATGGTTGGCTCCGTTTTCATTCACAGTCGCATCGCTCAGCTTTGCCCGGTAAGTTTTCGAACTGTTGATGGCATTGATGATTTCACCTTTGCTTATGGTTTCGGAATTAAATTCAATTTCACCTTTTCCATTTTTATAATTGACCGCCGCGCTTTTCACCCCGGCATTTCTTTTGACAATTTTTTCAATGATTACGGCGCAATGGTCACAGGTCATACCGGTAATGGTTAAATCTATCTTATCTGATGCGTCTTTTATTTGTTTTTTAATTTCAGGCATATCTGTTTTTTTAATCTATTCTCTAATTAAATTTTTAGAATGGCTTATCAGGCTTTTTTAGCATTGCTTTCTTTTACTACGGTTGCCTTATATCCTGTGGCTTCAATTACCTTGATAATTTTTTCTACGGTAATTCTTGCAGGATCGTAGGTGATGATAGCAGATCCATTTTCGTAGGAAATACCATCTTTAATAATCCCTTCAGTTTGTGATAACCTCCTGTGGACGGCGTTGGTACACATGGCATAATCCATTCCCGTTATTTTTAGTTGTACCGTTTTAGGATTATCATTATTATTAAAACGAGAAGTCAATATCGCAC
>JBIQMJ010000421.1:0-3511 GCA_044463445.1 Segetibacter koreensis | reverse complement strand
GCGCCGGTTCCTGTCATCAGATCACCACCACGCATTTCTCCCATAATGTAAAAAGTAAACTGGTAATTCCTCAACTGGCTGTGTAAGCCCGTCATGGCGCCATCCACCTGCGATTTATTTTTCCAGAAGTTGCCGCTTCCAAAATAATCAATAGGAGCAAGGTCTAATTTTTTGCAGGAAGCAAAGGATAAAATGAGCAACCCGCTAAAAAAATACACTATTGTTTTTTTCATGTTTTTATATTTTTTGCTGTTAAGCAATAGATTCTATTCTAAATTTTTAAAAAATAAATTTCAGTGCCGCTACATAAGTGCGGGGCAGCGGATATCCACCGCCTCCAATTCCCACACTGGAAGACTCAGGAGAATATAATGTGGATTGACTTATATACCCAAGGTTTTGACCGGTGAGAGTAATACTGATTCCCTGGCTTTTGATTTTAGAAGCCCATTTTTCCGGAACAGTATATCCAACGCTGATTTCCCTGAATGCCAGGTAATCGCCTTTGTGGTAGAACATGCTTGATGAACGGAAGGTATTGTTCTTATAAAGTTGATCGGCCCAGTAATAAGTAGGGAATTTAGCATTGGTGTTTTCAGGAGTATAAGTATTTTTCACGTCAGTGGTGGTATTGAAAGTACCTTGTGCCATACTTTGAAACCAGGCGCGTGGTCCATCATAGGCTACAAAGCCTAAAGCATAATCGCAACGGGCACTAACCCAAAGATTTTTCCAACTGGCACTTAAAGTAAATCCACCGACAAAACGGGGAACTGTCCGGCCCATGTAAACACGATCCCTGTAATCAATGGTATCATTTTTATCAACATCCCTCCATTTCACATCGCCGAGCGCAATTGGATAATAACTTTTCTGCTGGCCTGGTGTAAGGCTATTATAAAGTCCGGGCCCAAGCAATATTTTATAACCTTCAAGATCCACTCTATTGCCATCCTGTTGCAGATCTTTTTCACTTCTGTACAAGCCTTCTGCCTGCCATGCATAAGCTACATTTGGATCCTGACCTTCCTGGTAACCGCCTACCCAGATCACTTGTCCCGATTTAGGATCGTAAACCTGCAAGCCTCCCTGCCTGTTATTCGGTAAGCCGTTTGCAGGTAATTTCAATATTTTGTTCGCATTGTAAGCACCATTAATTGCAAAATCCACTTTCCAATCCGCAGCCCGTAATACCCTATAGTTAATACTCCATTCCACACCTGTATTTTGCATGCTTCCATTATTGGTGGTCAGGCTTGTATAACCAGATGTGGCCGGAAGATTAAAAGAAGAGATTTTATCATCGGTTTTCCTGTTATACACAGAAAGAGATAAATCAATTTTATTAATCAAAGTAGCGTCCAGACCGAACTCATAAGTCTTACTTCTTTCCCATACCAGGTTTGGAAAGGGCAAGCCGGTAAGCAGGTAACCCACATTTCCATCGTAACGATTAGTACCATAACCACCTTGCAATCCATAAGCGCTGATTCCACTCACATTCCCGTTGATACCATAGCTGGCGCGCAGTTTCAGGTAGTTCACAGTCTTTTTATACTTATCAAAAAAGTTTTCATTGGCAATATTCCAACCAACTGAAATCCCGGGAAAATCACCCCAACGATTATTAATCAGCTTGGAATAACCATCTCTTCTAAAAGTTGCAGTCAATAAATACCTGTTGTCATAATCATAGGTTGCACGGCCAAAAAATGAAAGAATATTTTGTTCTTCGTGATATGAATTAATATCCCGTTTACCTTCGTCAGTGGAAGTAAGGCCCAGATCCATGAAATCATCTGTAGGCGCGCCTGATCCGGAAGCAGACAAACCACGTGAATAAATATCAAAATATTCTGATCCACCCATCAGATCCAGATGATGCTTTCCGATGGCACCATTATATTGCATCACTGCATTATAAGTCTGGCTGAAGTCTCTGTCATAAGAAGCTGAAGAATTGTGAGTGGTGTTAATATTTCCGGGGCTCCTCAGAAAATCTTTATTGAACGATTCATAAAGACCTTCGCTATAAAACCAGTTACCACTTACTCTCAAAAAAAGATTTTTCAAAAAATCCACCTTAAATGCCTGCGATAAAGTGAATTTATCCGTTTGATTTTTTCTGATAAACTTATTATCATTCACTGCCGGATTCCCATCCTGGTAATCCCTTCCCACCAATAGATCTCCGTTTTCATTTTTGCCACGCATGGTAGGAGGCGCACCCAAAGATCTTGTAAGATAATTACCCTCATTGTTCGTTACCGGATCTCTCCATCTTGCTCTAACGAAATTCAATCCTGACTGGGAAGTGAGCCACGGCTTCAATTTATACTCACCGTTAAAAACAAAAGTTGATCTCTTGTAAAATGTATTGATCGGGAATCCTGGTTCATCGTAAGAACCAAGGCCGGCATAATACTGGCCTTTGTCATTGCCGCCCGTCATTGATACATTATAATCCTGGGTGACAGGGGAGGAACGCAGCGCATAATCTGAATAATTAAAATTGGTAAATAGCAATGTATCGCCATAAACAGGATCAATCATAGTCTGCCATCCCTCATTTAATTTGAACCTGTTTTGATCATTAAGGATCATCGGGCTCCAGACACCCAGCGAACTTTTATTTCCATCAATCAGGTTACCGTTTGCATCAAATAATTTATTTCCTGTGCCGAATGGCCCTGAAGATGTTAATTGGCTCAATCTGCTTGGATCATATACTCCTGAATTTTTGATAGACATTCTTGACCAATACAAATAATCCCTGGCATTCAGAAAATCAAAAGGAATATTTAACCGGTTGGTTCCAACCCTTGCGTCAAGAGTAATGTTAGAAGATCCTTTTTTACCTTTTTTAGTGGTTACCAGTATCACTCCGTTATTTGCCCGCGCTCCGTAAATGGCAGTAGCGGATGCATCTTTCAAAACTTCTATTGATTCAATATCATTTGGATTCACATCGCTCAGGCTTTCCCTCACAATACCATCTATCACAACGAGTGGAGAACCTCCGCCACCATAGGTTGTTCCTCCTCTTAAAACAATGCTGGGTAATGCTCCGGGCCGTCCGGAAGTTTGCTGAACCCTCAATCCCGGAATGGTTCCTTCCAGCGCTGAGGCAGGATTGGACCGCACACCGGTTTCCAAAACCTTGTTATCGAGTTTGGAAACAGAGCCGGTAATCTTAGAGCGTTTTTGTGTACCATACCCTACAATAACCACTTCATCCATTTTTGATTGATGAGGACTCATTGTTATTTCCATCTGTGAAGATTTACCTACTTTTTTCTCAGCAGGATCAAAACCGGCGAAAGTAAAAACCAGGATCGTTCCTTCAGGGACGCTTACTTCAAAATTCCCATTTGCATCTGTCAGGCCTATGGCTTCTTTGCCTTTTACTGATACCGTTACGCTCTGAAGAGGAGAGCCATCTTCCTGGCTAACCTTCCCTGTTATCTTTTTGGTTTGTGCCCATGCACTTGAGACAAACAAAAAGCAGGTG
>JBIQMJ010000420.1:0-3532 GCA_044463445.1 Segetibacter koreensis | reverse complement strand
CAAACCTATTAACCATTTAAAACATGCCTTGGCTGCCTAACCGCACAACAGGTTAGACGTTAAATCTTCACATCATGAAGCACATCCTCTTCATATCCTACGACGGACTTACCGACCCACTTGGTCAAAGCCAGGTAATTCCTTATCTCATTGGGCTTTCGAAGAAGGGGTTTCGTTTTACCATTCTAAGCTGCGAAAAAAAAGATAGATATTTTTTGGATAAAAATGAAATAGAGAATTTATTAAATCCATATCCCATAAAATGGGTTTCCATTCGATATCATAGAAATCCCCCGGTAATTTCTTCTATGTATGATACAATGATGTTGAAAAGAAAAGCTAAGAGACTTCATGCAGAAGAAAAATTTGATATGGTGCATACACGTGCGGGCACTCCGGCGTTAGCGGGACTATGGATTAAGAAAAAGCTGGGTGTGAAATTTTTAAATGACATCCGCGATTTTTATGCCGAAAGCCGCGTTGATTCCGGCTCGTGGAACAAGAAAAATTTCATCTACAATTATGTTTATCGTTTTTTTAAACAAAAAGAAAATGAAGCGGTGGAAAGATGTGACGGAATTGTTTGCCTTACAGAATCAGCAAAAAAAATAATAACCAACTGGCCACAATACAAAAATGAAATCCCTTTAGAATTAATTCCATGCAGCGCGGATATGAATTTATTTGATCCCAAAGAAATTGATGGTGAAGAAAAATTGAAATTCAAAAAAGAACTGAATATTAATGACGATGATTTTATTATCAGCTATCTGGGCTCTGTTGGAAGCTGGTATCTTACTGATGAATTGATATTTCTTTATAAAAAGATCAGCGAAAAAATTCCTTCTGCAAAATTCCTGTTTATTTCTCCCGATGAAGAAGGCAAAATTATTCAGCCGGCAATAAAAGCTGGTTTGGATCCAGGGAAAATAATCATCAAAAGAGCAAAAAGAACGGAGGTTCCGCTTTTACTTTCTTTCAGCAGGTTCTCGGTTTTTTTTATAAAACCATGCTACTCTAAACAAGCATCATCCCCTACTAAACATGGAGAAATAATGGCGATGGGGATTCCGGTAATTACCAATGCAGGAGTAGGCGATGTAGCCGAAATTGTAGAAAAATCCAATTCTGGAATTGTAGTAAAAGATTTCACAGAAGCAACTTTTGAGTTGGTTGCAAACACCATTGCATCGGTAATCTCTTTTGGCAATATTTCTATCAGAAAAGCCGCTTTTGAATATTATGATTTGGAGAATGCTGTTGAAAAATATAATAAGATTTATAATTCTATTTTAGAATAAACTTCTGAATAAGACCAGCAGTGGAAGGAAATAAGAATCTGCAATATTTCTTTGTTTGCTGGTTACGTCTTTTTACCTACCGCGTGATAAAAAGGAATTCCATCACTAATAACAATATCTGTTAGCCCTGCATTCTCCATCATTTCTTTCACTTGTTTTTTAGAGAATCTCTGTTCAAGCCGTGTTCCAAAGCGATCCAGCGCATCGTTTCTGATCATGAAAAAGGAACGGTTTTGATAACCATGCAAAGGCATTCGCTTTGCCAGATCTTTAAATCCTAAGAAATTAAAAAACCTTCCTATCCAAACAAATGGCATGTAAAGAATAAGAGCAAGTATATCGCAAATAAAATGTTTTATTTTCCCTGGAAGCCTGCTCACTATTCTTCTTATCAGGTTGCTGAGAGTAAAAAGCAGTTTATAAAATTGGCCACGGCGATCTAAATTGTAATATAAATAGACAAAAAAATAACCTCCCTTTTTTACTTTTTTCACACAATCTCTCAATGCCTTTTCAGTATCCGGAATATGATGTAAAACACCAATGCTCATTACAAAATCAAAAGTCTCATCAGCAAAAGGAAGTGATTCTATAGCCGCTTTTGACAAACGAACATTTTCGATTCTTCCCAATAATTTATCTGCAGCAAAAATGGCATTACTTGGATCAACTGCTTCAATAAACCCGGTTTTTGGCGCCAGGTATTTTGTCCATCTTCCCGTGCCACAGCCAACATCCAGGGCATACGTTTTGGTATTGATAATCTTATCATTCAAAATATCAAAATACTCTTCCCCTCCTTTTTTTATCAGATCCTCATCATGATCATGGAATTTCAACCATTCTTCTCCAAATTCAGCAACCACCTTTTTGTCAATATTTTTTCCATCAATCTTAAAAATATTTATTTTTCGATTTCTGGTTTGAATGATACTATCCGGCGGTCTTATAAATTCAGCTTTCATTATTCTTGCTTCCCCTGTTTTTAGAATTTGGCAAAGTAGCTTATTTAGATAATACTATGGAAAATTTTATATAAAAATTCCCGGCAAAATTTAAAAGTTCTTTAAATCTATTGACATAGAAAGGATATTCGCTTTGACAATATTTTGTATAACCATACGTTCATTAAAAACAGTAACGAATTTTTAGAAAAGCAGTCACACGCAGATTTGGTAGAGTTTTCAAAACAATCCCATGAATTATGTTGATTTTTTAATAACCCCAATTTATATTTTTATTCTTTATCTTTTTTTTCGGGCAAAAAGAAAAAAATACTCTGATAAGTTATTACAAAAATATCACAGGCAGGGATTTTGGATTAAAATATCTGCCAGCATTCTGTTTGTTCTTTATTACTCCTATCTCACTCAAGGCGATAGTACTTCCTTATATCAATATGAAGGAAACAATCTTTATCAACTGATTTTAAATAATTCTTCTAATTTTAAATATATCTTTAGGCCAGGTAAAGATTTTGATCTGTCACTGGTAAAAAATCCTTTCAACCAGGGATATTTCAGGGATGAAGGAAACTATATGGTTATCCGGTTAGACACACTTTTTTCTTTCATTTCTTTCGGAAGTTATGCGGTTATAAATTTATTTTTCGGATGCCTTGCATTTTCCGGGTTATGGAAATTGTACTTGTTTTTCTATGAGCAATATCCGAAGCTGCATAAGCAATTAGCTATATCAATATTGTATTTTCCCACTTTGGCTTTCTGGAGTGCAGGGTTATTAAAAGATACTTTATGCATTGCGGCAATTGGATGGCTTACGTATGGATTGTATGATTTGTTATACAAAAAAAAATCTCTATTCAAAAACTGCATAATCATTTTTATCGCGGCGTATTTTCTGGTGGTTTTAAAAGTGTATATTTTACTGGCTTATGTTCCTTTTTTTATACTGTTTATCATTTTCAAAAATATTCAAAATATTAAATTTGCCTTTTTAAGATATGTATTTGCTCCATTTATAATCGGGCTAAGCATCTATGCTTTTACTCAAACCCTGAATGCTTACAATGATGACCTGGGCGGTTATGCAGTGGAAGATTTAACTTCGAGTATTTCTAACCTGAATCAAGTAATGGAAGACCGGACCGGGCGGGAAGATGCAGCATCTAATTCCAATTTGGGAGCCCAGTTTGACGGCACTTTTAGCGGGCTTATAGAAATAGCGCCGATAGCAGTTGCCACTACCTTTTTCAGGCCATTTATCTGGGA
>JBIQMJ010000419.1:0-3539 GCA_044463445.1 Segetibacter koreensis | reverse complement strand
CTGTGTTCAAATACTACCGTTTTGGCAAGTGATGTTATTATGTTTAATGCAGATTGGTAATTCTCATCTTCCCATGCCGGGACATCGTATCCTAAATATCTTACTTCCTGCGCTATATCTTCATCATATCTTAATTTCAAAAAAGGAATCGCGTAAACAACATAAATAATATGATGCTGCATTACTGCGATTTGCTTATTTAACGAAGAAAGATATTCTGAATTTTCAGTCTTTACTAAACCTGAATATTCAAAAACAATTTCATTCCACGCGGTCAATAAACCTTCATTTGTTGCGGTTCCTGATATGAGTAAACCGGAAAGGTCTGAATTACAGGAAGCGTTAATAAAAGCCTCTAAAGGGAGCGTTTTACATGAGTGGTGATATGTACCTGATAACAGGAGTTCCGACTTCTGTGGCAATACTAAGCTCTCCCTGTTCATTTCTGTATAGGGCAATGGTTTTGTTTTGGTCTTTTGCCATTTGTTTGGCAATTTGAATAATTTTTTCATCATTTGCCTTTTGTTGTGTTATGGCGCCGGTACAATTAATACAGGACATTTTCTTGATCTTTTATTTCTCTTTGTATAATCAAATCTTAATACGTATTTAAAAAAATAGAAAGACGCACCGCATCTAAAATAAAAAAGAGACCTTTTCAGTCTAAACTTTGGAAGTATGCCGTTATAAGCTATATCCTTAAAAAATGATATTTGCAGTTTACCTATTTTCATACTTTCAATTTTTGCTTTACATTTTTAACCAAAACAGGCTTCAATTTACCGGCGTACTCAGATTTACTTTCTGCATCAAGTCCGAACGGATCGTACTTTTCCGTTAATGCTTCGTTCTTTTTGTCCAGTGAAAAAGTTTTAAATACTTCCGGTTCAACTTCTGTTTTAAATCCCGCATAAAAAGCGCCTGTTAATTTCAAATCTGGAATTCCCAATCCTGGAAGCGGATTCATTGAATTCTTAGCGCGGGCATACTTTACACTTCTATAACGTCCGATTCTTTTCCCTTCCGCATTCAACCCGTGATACATTTGTTCTTTCTGAATTTCTGTAATCTCATCTTTGGTCTCAGTAACTGCAATAAAGGCTTCATTCTTTATATCTAAAGAACTTACCCTTCTTATCATATCGTTTACAGTTGTCATAAAAAAAGCCTACTTATAGCAGGCTCTTTTAGAATATTCAGATTAAAAAATTTATTTCTTTTCTGCTGGCACTGCTTTCTGAATGGCTGCGAATGCCTCTTTTAAAAAATCAATTTTCTTTTCTTTGGTTCCGTAACTATCAGGAACGGAAGAAATTTCATGTTTAATAAAGTCGGCTTCACTCCATCCTGCGAAATGAGTAGCGTTGAAAGAACTTTTATCGATTGTGACGTATTTTGTTTTATTTGCCATTTTTTATATTTTATGCTTTAACAATTTCAACGGGGCCTGTAGATTCAAATCCATCAACTCCGGCTGCGGAAAGATCGGAGGCAGAAACGAGGTCAATTGCCACTTTATCACCTGCGGTTAACGCTGTGTAAGCAGTTGAATCCAACGTTACCACAAAGTAACCGGAAGCATCATAAGTAACTGAAGTAATTGTGAAATCTGCGGAAGTTTGTTCGTTGGTAGCTGTCCAAAGTGAACCGTTAGCAAGTTCAGTTGAATAAATATCTCCCAGGTTCTTACCGCCTGTAGAAAGCAATTTAATGTTCGCTACGTTGGTGGCTTGTGATACCAAGCTAAGAGTAACGTTATTAATACCGCTTGCACTTACAATAGTAGAATCTGCCTGGAATAAACCAAGATTCTCTTTATATTCTGTCACTGATTCAAGCGCGATGCTAAACGGATAATTGGCCGGAGTAGAAGCGTTTGCGAATTTCGGCAAACCCACATAGAATTCAGAAAGCGAAAAACCAGTTAAGATACCGCCTGAAGTAACCGTTCCTAAAACGAGATACTTATCATCCACTACCATTAAGGTAAGACTGGCATTTTCGGCGGCTGTCAATTGTTTGTGGAAAAGTTCACCTTTACGATGTTGGAAATCAAAAGAGGGGATTGCATCTGTAATGGTAAGCTGTTGTGTGCTCAAATTCCCTATTGCAGCTTTTCCTGGCGCCTGGCTGGTATCTTCAAAATTAGTAAGGTCTTTAATAACATAAGCGCGTGAACCCCTTGCGGCCCTTGTCTTTGTTTTTAGTGCAGTAACAAAAGCAGTTATTGATGCTCTTTCACTTGCATTAAATCCTACACCGGCATCCAAAAGAATCAGCATATAAGGTTTTGCCCTTATTACATCGCAAAGCGGGTCACCGCTATTAAATGTGCTGGTAACGCCTCCGCAATTCGGTATATTAAGTAAATCTGCCATTATTTTAGTTTAAGTTTGTTAAAAATGTGCAATATTTTGTGTGTTCAATTTTTAATTTCAATCCTGATATTCTAATACAATCACAATAGTTTTTCCATAGATTCAGTTGTCCTGGAGCCGCTACATCGCCGCCTCCCCAATATGGTAATAATGTCCTTGTGTGTTTTACTTCCTCCCTGTTATCCAGTTTCATTTCGGCTTTTATTTCAGCGATAAACTGTTTATAAATCGGAATTAAACGCGGATAAAAGTTCAAATCCTCTCTTTGCTGCTGCGAATAATTGCTCTCAGTTGGAGCGGCAATAAAAACTTCACAAGTAGCATCTGCATAATAAGAACTGTCTTTCGGGCTATCTTCAGTAAACGGCATTACTAACCAAACTAAAAAGAATCCTGAGTTTTCAATTAATCTGTCATTTCCTACCTGGTTATAAAGCCCTCTGTCGTAATGAACTGAAAACGGGTCTTCGTCTCTCAATTCAAAGGCGCTGTTTACTCTTGCAACTACGCACTTTAAGATGTCCGGTAAATAAGGGTCAACACCTAATACTTCTTCACCGGTTCCTATGCAAGTTGTACCTGTTTGCAATGGCCCTACTTCGACAATAAAAACTTCATCCCTTTGAAATGTAGTGCCATTCAGAACGTTTACCGTATCACCGACAATATTCCATTCTACACCTGGTATGAAGTACCTGAATCCCTCCTTAAAAACACCTGTTACACTTCGTCCTATAAAGTAAGTGTCAGTAATTGAAGTTCCCCCAACCGGTGGATCACCTTCATTATTGCCACCACATATATAGTATCTTCTTACCACGGATGAATACCTTTTATTGTCGGTTTATCCACTACCACATCAAGTTCATCTTCTAATTGTGCTATCCTCTTTTCAATCGCTGCACGGTCATATTTGATGCTAAAGCCAGTTTGTGCGTTACCTGTGTCTGCTGTCGTTAAAAGAACTTTCATTACTTCTATTGCCGCCCTTTTCACCGAATCTAAATTTCCTACGATATAAGTGTCAGTTTCTGTTAGCCCTATGTCAATCAACGCGGCTTCGGCAGAATTTGACGGCGGCGCAAACCCCAGTAATGATATGAGGCGCTCTTTATTGGTCATCAGAAACTTTTTCTACTATGCCACGTTCAACCAATTTTT
>JBIQMJ010000418.1:0-3562 GCA_044463445.1 Segetibacter koreensis | reverse complement strand
ATATTACTATTTCCATTTCTACTCAATTGTATTAAAGAATGTGCCGAAAAATTCTGGATAGCAGAAAAAGTAAAAAATTGAAAAGAAAAAAAGACATCGACGGCATCTTATTGGTAACGGTAAAAATTCTGCTCCCTATTGAGCATTTTAGAAAAAAATATTAAAGAAATTTTCCCAATATTGTCGGTATCAAAAGTAAAAAACCGTCCCATTTTTATGAGACGGTTTTAAAATATAGTATAAAAGTTTTTTTACTGGTCAGGGTTCTGCAATGTTACCGGTTGTAAGCGGTAGGCATTTACCTGACGCCCGTTTTGTTGGGCAGGAATCCATTTAGGCCCGTTCCGGATAGCGTTAACTGCTACTTCAGCGAGTTTAGTACCCTTCATAGTAGTTGCCTGAACATCACTCACTTTTCCTGTTTTGTCCACAATGAATCTAACTACGCAAGTTCCATAATCGCCTTCTGAAAATTCATCCACATGAGAGGTAATTGCACGGCTTACATACCTTGCCCACGCCTGAAGGCCACCGGGGAAAGATGCTTCAATTTCAACTTTAGTAAATACTTTATCGGGGTCTTCTTTCTTTTCTACCGGAGCCGCAACCACGTTAGTTCCCTTTATATCGGTAGGTGGAGCAACAATACCTAAGTCTTTTGTTCCCTCAACCGTTTTCACATCAACCTTAGCTTCTTCTATCTGTTTTACTTCTGGTGGCGGTTTGATTACTTCTTCATCTTTTACCACTTTTGGCGGAGTAAATTTAATGGTTGCAACAGGAGGTGGCGGTGGCACCTTCGGAGGTGGCGGAGGTGGCGGAGGTGGTGGTTCATCTGGCTTTATTTTCTGCAAGGTAGCATCGGTTGTATGAAGCTGAACCACGTTTTCATCCTTTTTTAGTTTATTGGCAATTGCTGAACCAATAAGAAAAATCAGAATAACCGCTATGGTACCTATTAAAGCGGCAGTGATCCTCTTATTATAGGTTTTTCGCAGATCGTAGGCTCCATACTCCTTATTCCTTCCATCAAAAATGATGTCCAGAATATCTGATTTTAATATTTGATTACGTTCCATTTTTAATGATTTAAATTTTCTGTGGGCATTAGCGGCTTAAAATTATTTATTTAATACCACTTGCCTGCTCTGTTTGCTGAATTTTACTGTATTCGTCCGCCGTTGGATCTACCATCGCATACCTGGGAATATCATTAATGTCCATTTCATCCAGTATATCCACCGCATTTTTATACGTAGCGTCTTTATCGGGTTTGATGATAATGAAAAGGTCTGCAGAAGGGGTAGATTTCTTTTTTTTCAGAATTATATCCCGGACATTTTTATATCCAGTAGTCTGCATGGTTGCCGGATCATTGCCAAAATAATAATAGATCACATTTTGCTTTCCAAGCAACAATGTCAGAGAACCGGATTCTTTTACTTTGGTATCCAGGTTTGGATCTTTGGTATCCTTAGGCATATTAAGATTCATGGCGGTCGGTTGCGAAACGGTCGTTGTAAAAATGAAGAACGTTATCAGCAAAAAACCAAGATCAACCATGGGAGTAAGGTCTACGCGGGTCGATTGCTTTTTACTTTTCTTGACCCCTGGCCCCTTTTTACTACTCTCTTTTACTTCCATTTCTGCCATAGTAATATAATTTTATTTTTTAAAAAATTGATTGGGATTCCTGCCTTTAAGGCTTTTTGCCGCTTCTTTGTTCCTCAAGATTTTTCTTGAACAATTCACTCCCTTCAGGGATGGATTCCGCACTGGTTACGAGATTGTATTTGTAAATATCATTTTTCTTAAAGGCATCAATCACCTTTGCAAAAGTTTCATATTTCGCCGCGTCATCTCCTTTAATAAGATAATTCAGAGATTCGCCCATTCGGGCATTAACCGCAGCAGATATCCAGGATGCCAATTCATTATTAGTACTATCCACAGGAATGCCGGGCAAATTAGCACCTTTGATCTGTTCGGGTTTTAGCTGGTCAAACTGGTTCAACTGACTGATAGGGGTAGCTATAAATTGGGAATTTATAAAATTCTGCTTATCCTGGGCAGAAAAACTAATATTCCTTTCTTTAGCCAATTCATCCAGCACATCGCCTTTCATAATCGGATCCATTGATAAGAACACTTTATTATCCTTACTAATAGTTACTCTCAAAAAGTCTTTTTCAGGCGCCACTTTATTCGACACAGAGGTAGGCGTAACTACTTCAATAACATCAGGTGGCTTAAATTTAGCCGCTAATATAAAGAAGGTTAATAAGAGAAAGGCTACATCACACATCGGGGTCATATCTACGCTCGTGCTTCCCCGTTTTATTTTTGCTCTTGCCATTAGGTTTTTGATTTAATAATTATAAGATTCAGACTTTCAAAAATTCCACAAAATTATTTGTACAATGATGCAAAACTTTGTGTTAATGTAAAGCCTGATTCATCAATACCATAAGTGATAGCGTCAATCTTGGTAGTAAAAATATTGTAGGTAACAATCGCAAATGCAGAAGTACCAATTCCCAAAGCCGTATTGTACAATGCTTCTGCAATACCAATTGATAAAGTACGCGCAGCATCGCCACCGCCAGATTCACCTAAAGCACCAAATGCACGGATCATACCCACCACTGTTCCTAACAATCCAATCAAAGTGGAAACTGAGGCCAAAGTAGATAAGAACACAAGATTTTTTTCAAGCATGGGTAATTCCAGTGCTGTCGCTTCTTCAATTTCTTTTTGAATAGCCAACACTTTCTGATCGGTATCTAAATCGGTATCGGAAATCATTTGTTTGTATTTGCGAAGGCCTGCTTTCATTACATTCCCTACGGAACCTTTTTGCCTGTCGCATTCAGCGATAGCTGCATCCACTTTTTTATCAGCAAGGAAAAACTGAACTTTCCTGATGAACTCAGCATTGGAAGATTTGCCGGTAGCTTTTGATACTGTTAAAGACCTTTCGATCACGAAGGTTAAAACGATAAGAAAACATCCGATAAGGATAGGCACAATGATTCCTCCTTCATACATTCTCGGAAAATCCCCTTTAGGGCCAAGTTGATTAGGCCAGAAACCACCATTTGGATCAGGTTGAGTAAAGTTGCTGTCTGCCCCGATAACAAAACGCCAGATAACATATCCGGCTATAATACAAATAATAGGAGCTAATAAAGAAATGATGTTATTTGATTTTTTAGCCTGCACCGAAGTGGTTGCGTTAACTGGAGCGTTTGCAGGAGTCTTTAAATCTGCCATGTTGGTTTAATTTTTAAATGTTTAAGTTTATTGATTTTTTGTGAAAGTATTTGATTATGCAATTGTAAAGAAAAAATAAATTAAAACTCTCATTTACGTTAAAAATATTTTAAAGAGGAGCACAAGTTAATAAAATAATCGAAAGTTAATCAGCAATCAAATAATATTTTAAAAAAATAAATGTCCCTTATAATCCGCGGTAAATGTTAATACGGAAACATAAAAAGGAAGAATTACCTGTTGTGCGGTTAGGCAGCCAAGGCATGTTTTAAATGGTTAATAGGTTTGT
>JBIQMJ010000417.1:0-3573 GCA_044463445.1 Segetibacter koreensis | reverse complement strand
TTTATTGATCTTTGCTATCAGTTACAAAAGGTAGTGGTTTAGGAAGAAAGTAAAAATTTTGTAATTCTTCTCATTAAAATTTTTCTTCTGAAATTCAAAATCAGGCGGGCGGGTTGGGAATCAATGGCCTCAATGTAATCTCATCTACCAGTAAATTATCGGGCGTTTCAATAAGATGAAGAATCAGGTCTGCAATGTCTTCAGGCTGCATCATATTTGCATGAGGATGTATCCCGGATTCTTCAAAAAAATGGGTATCAATGCTGCCGGGATTTACACATGTAACTTTTATTTTGTAAGACCTTAGTTCTTTAAACAAAGCTTCGCTAAAACCCTGCATAGCATATTTTGTAGCTGAATAGGCTGCGCTTTCAGCCCTTGTAGTCTTCCCCAGGATGGATCCAATATTGATAATGTGGCAAGTTTCTTTGTTCACCTTCATCAGCGGAACTAATTGAGAGGTAATGTAAAATGTTCCGTTTAAATTGGTATTGATCATTTCATGCCATCGCTCAATTGGCAGAGCATCAACCTGGGCAAAATATCCGGCGCCGGCATTGTTGACCAACACATCCGGGAAACGGGTATCGGAAAAAGTTTCCCGTACCCAATTGCCTGATTGGCCTTCATCTGAAATGTCCATTGGAACAGCAATAAATTTTTTCCCCAATTCCTTTTCAATTTCACTTAGTTTTTTTGCCTTTCGTGATAGCCCATAAACTACCGAACCTTTGGCAACCAATGCTTTTGCCAGCGCAGCGCCTAATCCGCTGCTGGCGCCGGTTATAACGGCTATCTTCCCATTCAGATTCATTTCTAAAATTAATTTCCTTTTTATTGAGGATTATAGCTTCCCGGAACCGTGCGGAAACTAATGGCCAAACGATTCCACCCGTTTATTGCAATTATCGCCATCGTTAATGCGACCATTTCTTTTTCATTAAAAAATTTACGAACGTTTTCGTATAATGAATCGGGTACATCACTTTGTGAAATTACAGTGAGCGCTTCTGTCCATTCCAGCCCAGCACGTTCACGATCTGTATAGAACGGAGTTTCGCGCCAGGCGCTCAGTGCATAGAGGCGTTGTTCTGTTTCCCCTGCTTTACGCGCATCTTTGGTATGCATGTCCAAACAATAGGCGCAACCATTTATTTGGGAAGCCCTGGTCTTTACCAGTTCGTACAAGGAGCGTTCAAGCCCTGATGCCGCAACATATTTTTCCAGTTCTATCATAGCTTTCATCGCATCGGGAGCGACTTTCCCATATTCTATTCTTTGTTTCATTTGATTTATGATTTAAACTTTTTATTATTTCTCTATCTTCTCCATCTTCTCCATTTCATCCATCGCAATAGTTGCGTGGGCGTAAGCCGCTCCTGCGCGCATTTCGGCAGCAACCCAGATGGCTTCCATAATCTCTTCTTTGCTGGCGCCTTTTCGTAAAGCGGTTTTTGTATGAGAACGAATGCAATAAGGGCATTGAGTTACGTGAGCCACTGCCACAGCGATTAACTGTTTTGTTTTTTCAGGAAGCGCTCCTGCTTCAAATACGGTTCTGCTAAAATTTCTCCAGGCTTCGATGTTTCTTGGAGCAAGGGCTGCCTTTTTATCAGCAAGCTCTTTGGTGGCCTGGGGAAATAAACTGTAGTTTTCCATGATTTGTTATTTTTTATATTTGAGTTACAAGGTAATAACTTTTAATGCTTTAGACAGCCAGAATCTGGCTTTGGTGAATAAAAATACCGTAATTCGAAAATGAAATTTTGATTAAGGATAAAAGATCTTATTTCGTATAACCATTTCCGTTATGATAAAATAAAATTCTGCTATATAACTTGCTTTACTGTAAAATGAGAATTGTACAAAGCATATTTCTCCTTAATAAATTTATACTGAATTATAAACCGCTGCATTTTGCGTGTATGCATTATCGTTATATAGCTGTTTCACGGTCTTCTTAATACTGGCTGTATTGGTCATGCCCGAGTTGTTTAACCAGTTTGTTATAAATACCGAAAAGCAGGAATGGCGCCGCCCATTGTCCAAAGAAAAGGCTCTTATGTTTTTTGCCTGCTATGTGTAATGACATGGAAACGGCCATCATCCCGACTGCTGTCCATAAAAATACATCTGAAGGAATTTTCGCTGTTTCATTTTCAATCCTGGTGGCAAGCCTTCCTTCGCGGCGGCCTTCTTTTATTAATTGTTCCATTTTGACGATTTAATTTTTCAAAACCGCTCAAAATCCATGCCCCTTCCAAGCCATCCTTTTATGATTTGAATTATTTTCAAATAAAAAATTATAAAAGATATTTAATCAGAAATCGCTTTAAATAATTTGTAATAGATTTGCCCGGAAAATGAACAAGAGCCGGGAAAAAATAATTTATTATCAATACTGGCAAATAATTTGATGAACAAAGGCAAATAAATATTATGAAAATTTTTCGGCTTTTTATTGCAGTATTTACCGCTGTTTTGTTTTTTACAGCATGCAATCCCACACCTAATCATTTAAGTGAACCTGTAAATTCTACTGAATCCGGTTCTTCTGCTGCCTCAGGCGATGGCAGCGCTTCTGATACACTAAGCCCGGTGCAACCTAATGGTATAGATACTTCAGGAGAGCAGACCGGCCGTATGACTAACACTACTGCAACGCAGGGGCTGCCTGCTGATACCAGTAAATAAAATTGAAAAGGAATTCGTGTTCTCTGCGTTTGGTATTATTTTGATACCAAAGTAAAAATCGAAAGGCTACATCACATCGAAATTATATTTTTGCCTTTGTGATTGTTCCACTACAAATAACAATAACGCTAACGGCCTGAACACTATTATCAACGCCCTGGCATCCATAATAGACAACAGCTCTGTAACTACTACAGTACACGGTAGCGGAAGCGCTATTACCACCGATCTTGACAACAATAATTCTTTCACTGATTTTTTAGCGCCGCAGACCGGAAGCGCGGGCACTACAATGCCGAAGGCCTATCTGAACATTGTATTTTTTGATGAACAATTTAAATTTGTAAACCAAAACAGCGAAGCAGTACAGGTAAGTACGGAGGGAAGTGGACAAACGATATATCGAGTTGAAGGAAATGCAAAGGTTGCACCAAAGAATGGTTTTGTATATATTTACGTAAGCAATGAGAGTGATAACTTAGTTTATTTTGATAATTTGCAGGTAACACATGAACACGGGCCTATTTTGGAGGAGACGCATTATTATCCGTTCGGCTTGACAATGGCAGGGATAAGTAGTAAGGCTGCTTTAGGATTAGAGAATAAATACAAATACAATGGCAAGGAATTGCAGCATGAGGAATTTACTGACGGAAGTGGATTAGAGACTTATGATTTTGGGGCGAGAATGCAGGATCCGCAGTTGGGTGTTTGGCACTCTATTGATCCTCTTGCTGATATAAGCAGAAGATGGTCGCCGTATAATTATGCTTATAACAATCTCGTACGGTTTATTGATCCGGATGGGATGGAGGCTGTTGGCCTCAACTAGTCCTCGTTTGCAACCTACTGTGTACCCACATCTTTCATTATTTTTGA
>JBIQMJ010000416.1:0-3600 GCA_044463445.1 Segetibacter koreensis | reverse complement strand
TTCGTGCTGAATGCGAAGCAAGAAAAGGGCAGGTGTCTGATGCCATAAATGATTTAAATGCATTGCTGGAAAAAAGGTATAAAACAGGCACTTTCACTCCCTTAGTTATAAATGATCAGAAGGAAGCACTCACTAGAATATTATTAGAAAGAAGAAAAGAGCTGGTAATGAGAGGGCTGCGATGGATTGATATTAAAAGATTAAATAAAGAAGGAGATCAAATTACGCTTGTACGAAAAATTGATGATCAAACTTATACACTGCTACCTAACAGTGATTATTATGCGCTTCCTCTTCCGGATGATATTATCCGGATAACCGGGATGCCGCAAAATTAATAATTGAAAAGCTGGTTCAGATATTTTGAACCAGCTTTTGTAAACCCTCTACTAATCTATTATTGCTTATCTACCGGATTGGATATACCAGTAGATGTATTAGGATCCGGAACACAATCACTTCCATTCGCTCCGAGCACAGCTTTGATTACTATCACATTTCCAGTGGTATTCAAAACACGGTTGTTATTAGCATCAAGATGGGTATAAGTATCTGTTACCTCCATCTGGCATGCTTTATTGGCAGGTCCCGCACATAAAGATGCTCCAGAAACCCAATTGCTGTTGTCCTGCACCTGAGGTTGAGTGTAGGTAGCAGGAGTATAACGAAAAGTAAAAGTGGCTAACGGTTTTTTCTCCGGCGCTGTAAAAGCAACCATGCTAACCGCAATGATTATTGCAGCAATGCCGCTTACATATCTTTTCATGGTTTATAAATTTAATTTAAAAAAAATAAAAGTTTGCCGTTCTTTCATCCGGCTGTCTCCTTAACAATGTTAAGAACGATCACCATCCTTTAATTGATTTGTTCCCGAAGGAACTTATGGTGGAGAGCTGCTTTCTAAGTTGTTTGCTCTGCGATATAAAATGATTCCTGTAAATGATAAAAAAATAAAAAATAAATTAAAGACAATATGCTGCGGCCAGGTCAGCAATCTGATGACTCCACCACAACTGCACGGCAGGTTGGGAGTAAAGGCGATCATATAAACCAGGTAAATGGTAAATAAAGTGATAAGGATCACAGAAGCTATCAATCCTCTTATTCTAAACCGCGGAATAAAAAGCAACACGACTATGACTATTTCTGTAAATGGCAGCAGCCACGCTATGATTCCTGCATAAGGTTTTAATAAGGGCGACGCTGTCAGTACATCCTTAAATACCTGGTAGCCGGTTAATTTGCTGACGGAAGTGTACATAAAAAGTACCAGGAGCAATGCGCTGATGATATCGGCAATGATCAGCGTATGATTTTTTTTGCGGTACTTTACTACGATTATATCGTTGATTAAGCGTTTCAATTTGAAAGTTTTTGGAATACACTGGCATTCAAAAACCTGTCGTAACATCATTGATTAAAGCGGCATAACTTCCATTGTTTTGATAGCCCAAAGTTCCTATGGATTGAAGCGGAAGTCAAGGAAAAAAAAGTTAGGTTTTGTACTATTTTGTTGTCTTTTGTATCACTTTGTAACGTTATGCGCCAGGATTCATTTTCTGAAATGACTGGGGCGATGTTTAAACTTCTTTTTAAACGCGTGATTAAAAGTGGAACGATGGTTATAACCCGTAGCATACATCGCTTCATTGATTCTTTTACCTTTTTTTGAGATAAGAGAATGAGCGATTTCCATCCGTGTGTTTTCAAGATATTGATGGTAAGCCACGCCCTCGTAGCTCTTAAAAAGCCGCTGGAGAGAGGAAATACTTAACTCAAACTTTTCTGCAATAACTGAAGCCCGTAAATCGGCAGCAATATTTTTACGAATATATTTCTTTACCTGCTCCACTCTGTTATATTCCGGGTACAGTGTATTAGAGTCATCTTGTTGGTAATACCCGGTTTCCATAACCTCAATTTTTTATTATTCATTCATAGCATATAACCCGGTCTACTGAGGCTATTTCCGAAATGACAGCTTACTCATTTTTATGAAACTGAAAGCTTCATGCCTATTCAAATGTTTCTGTTACAATTTCAGTAAAACCCCAACTGGCTTTTTTGGAATTCTTAATTGACCCGGCCTGCATCCAAAATATCTTCTGAAAGTGGTCACAAAACCAGCAAGACTTTCATAACCACACATTATCGCAATCTCTCTCTCTTTTAAATCAGTGACCAGCAGTAGATGCTTTGCATACCTCATTCTTTTTTTTAGTAAATATTGATAAACACTTATCCTGAACACGCTTTTAAATCCCCTCTTTAAGGTACATTCGTTGGTACCTGAATGACGCGCCAAATCCTTTAATACAATATGATTACTCACATCGTCATTAATTAATTCCCGTGCACTAAACACAGACCTCACTACAGTCGGAGGACAAACATGCAAATACATTTTAGCTGCTTTCTTTTCCATAATCTTATTTTCTTAATTACAACAATCCAATTCCAAAATTTTAAACTCCTCCCGATTACTTTCCATGAGAAAGATAATATTGTAACACTTCATATGTCGATAATGGGTCAGCCTTAATAGCAGAATTGATTGTCAGATCTTCTCTTACTGCTACATAAAAATCATTCACCTTAAACACCATTATCTTTTCAGTTTTTGTTATTTTTTCAAAAACAATCTTTCCAAAATGATCCAATAATCTCAGTCTCCCTTTAATAGAAAACCGGCAATACTCAACCCTCGTAATACTGATCACTTTTCCTTAATTGCTGGTAGCATGAAGTTTTGAAATCGAGGTAAGGACTTCCATCTGAAAAGTATCACGAACATGCATATACGCAAATGTCGGAACTGCCTTTGCCCCTAATTTTTTCTTTTCAACAGTAGCTGAGAAACCAAAATAGATACGCTCCTTTCTCAATTGCTTTGCTCTTAATATTAACTGGTATAATGCCTGGCGGTAAATCCCAAATTGGCGGTTAAAGGCATAATCAATCCCTATAATTACAGGAATGTAGGCATCCCTTGACTTATAACAAAATACAACACAACAAGGCATCTCCTGAATATACCTATGTCTTAAATGAAGTTGAATGACTTCCCAGTTTTGATCTTCACTTATGGCTTTAAAAAACTTCCACGGTAATGCAAAAGTGTTCAATCCCAGGCTCCTTTCTTTCACATTTAAATACAACCTGTACCAATAATCAACCGATTTCTCAGACACATTACCTTCAATAATAGAAATATCAAATTCGCTTTCATTGCGCAAAATCTGCCTTACATGGTATCTGGATTTAGCAGAAAGTGACTGGTAGTATTCTTCAGCATTTTTCCATTGTATTGTTTCAATTAAATGCGAATCAGGCATTGCCAAACGGAAGAATCCATTATCTGCCATCAGATTATCCAGTTCTTTATTTATTCCATGAAAATCCCTGAACACAATACTATTGGCCTGATACTCATCCTGTAGCGAATATACTTTCTGAAATAACAATTGAAGCGCTTCCCTCCATAATGAAGATGGGTAATCCAGGTACAAATGCTCCCCTTCAGTAATCAATGACGCCGATGAAATTATTTTTGATGTCAAGTCGTAGGGATCAGTTTTCCTGCTGGCGTCTACCTGTTCC
>JBIQMJ010000415.1:0-3617 GCA_044463445.1 Segetibacter koreensis | reverse complement strand
ACCATTCGTTATCTGTTGCCTTACTAAGATTCCTCAGAGATTCATCTGTCCTTAGTACCGCCATGACAGGCATATCGGGGCTGATTTCCTTTCTTATTTTGGCTCACACTCCTTTCATGTGCACCACCATCAAGCCTACAGGGTCTTTGAGCAAAGAAAAGCGGCGCGCACGGTCTATAAAATACAAATAGCAGTCTGACTTGCAGGCATCCCAGTCCGGCAGTTTTATTCTTTCCTCTACTTCTGCCCAGCAGTCATGCAGCCAGCTTTCATCCAGTGTTTCATAATAAGTCCGTAAGTACATATTGGTACACCGCCTGATGGCTTCTTCTCTGGGTAGTACTCTTTTCTTTGCTCCTGCATGGATGCCACAGTAAAAAGTAAATGTTTCTGCATCTACCCAGGCAATATTATTCACATGGCAGTTGTGGTTGTCCCTGTCTTTAAAAATAACATAACGGTGATTTTTGGGATTAGGAATAAAATGCTCCGCCACCAGTTTGGCAAGGCCAAAAAACTTATACCTGCCTTGTTGCCATATTCGCACACGGGTTGATTTATTGTTTCTTACCGACGGCTTGCAGATGCGATCTCCCTTGTACAATACTCCTGACGGTGTAAAGAAATAACCAGGATAACCTTCCAATGGTACACGTTCAGGGTCTATCCAGTCTGGTTTTCTTTTCGGTCGGGGCGGCCCCAAAAGGTTATCTCTTTCTGCATGATGGTTGACAAAGCGGGTAAACTCTCCGGTGGATACCACTGGATATTATCAACTGTACAGTTGTTGTTATCACGGTCTTTAAAAATGATCTTGCTGTGATTATCCGGATTGGGGATAAATGCAAGGGCTATCAGTTTGGCTATCGCGATACGGATGGCTTTTCCTTCTTTGTCTCTGACTTTCACTCTTGCAGCTCTGCCCAGGCTTTTGGATGCCTTTAGTAGATAGGCGCCATTAAAAACTTCTCCGTATGCAGTAATGGAATAGCCCGGATAATCTTTAAGCTGAACACGGTCGGATTCTTTGCTATGGCTCACGGGCACTCTCCCTAATTCATCGCTTTCAATGGTACGTTGAGCAAACATGGTACACTCACTGGCTGATACCCACTGAATGTTGTCAACGGTGCAGTTATTTTTATCGCGGTCTTTAAAAATAATCCTGCTGTGATTATGCGGATTGGCAATAAATGTAAGGGCTATTAGTTTGGCTACTGCCACACGGATGATTTTGCCTTTGCTGTCTTTTACTTTAACCCTCGCTGCCCTCCCCGGTACTTTCCAATGTTTCAATAAACGGTTGCCATTAAAAACTTCACCGTTTGGGGTAACGGTATATTGCTCAAAGCCGGGTATTGGTGCAGCGTATTCCATCACCGGCAATTACGCCTTTACGCCGCTGATATCCCTGTTATGGTAATTGTATCTTACAAGTTGCTTCTTGTATCTTACAAGTGTAAAGCTTTTTGTAATATTGCATCTATGAACGCAGCGCCAAAAATACATGAAGGCCATAATGTGAAACGCATCCGCGAAATTCTCGGCATCAAGCAGGATGCGCTGGCCATAGATTTAGGGCTTACACAACAAGCCGTGTCTTTACTGGAACAAAAAGAAACACTGGATGCGCCTACCCTCGATAAGGTGGCTCAGGCTCTTGGGGTTTCTGCTGATGCTATTAAAAACTTTAATGAGGATGCTACTTTTAATATTATCTCCAACACTTACCACGACCATTCTTCTTCGGTCAACTACCAGTTTAACCCTATCGAAAAAATCGTGGAACTCTACCAGGAAAAGATTTTACTCTATGAACGCATGATTAAAGAAAAAAATGAACTCATTGAGAAATTATTGGATGAAAAAAATAACTACACCAAATAAAAAAGCCACCGGCTTACAGCTGATGGCTTATGACTTTAGATTTACGCACAGCAAACAAACAAATAATCCAGATTTTTATTTTTTATCGCTATATAACAATAAGGCACAAACGAAAACAAAAACCTGATTTTTTATAAGAATAAAAAGCTCATGAGTAAAAATTTATCATTTAGAATATTAGCAGTAATTGTATTAGCAGGTATTGGAATATTTTTATTTTACAGATACACAAACAACGCAACCAAAGCAAAAAATTTTATTGAGCGAATAAGGGAAGAAAATAAATCTGGATTTGATTCTTTGCAAAATGCAATTAACTACGAAAATGATGTAAACTACCGGATTCAGAAAAGTATAGCCGATAGTGATTTCAATACTGCTTATTCTTTGATAGATTCCCTTCCCGCTTTTGGCAAATCGCACTCCTTACACATTTACCAGGGAATGATTTATGAAAAACAAAAAAAATTTCCTGAAGCTATTCAGGAATACACTCAGGCCATAAATGAGATTCCATACTCCAAGGCTAAAAGTATGAGGGCTGAAGTATATTTAAAAATGAATAAACTTAATCTTGCCTTATCTGATTATAACGAAATAAACGAATACAATCATTCCTTTAGTCGTGAAGTTGGTGATGTATTCTTGCTTATGAATAAAAAAGACAGTGCCCTAAAATACTATCAAATATATTTAGAGCACTATCCTAATGATACGGCAGTTCAGAAAAAAGTAAAATCTTTAGCTGACTGACTTTTTCTTTTTTAATCTAAAGGCGGATTATCCTTAACATATTGGGCATCGTATTGGACATTTCTTTCCGGTACTTTTATGGCAGGAATACCATCCAGACCGCCTGATTCTATCATCCTTCCCGTATATTCATTTCGTTTAACAGAGAAGGTATTGTAAATAGTTTTACCGATCTCTAAAATTTTAGCTCCAGCTTTCTTATCGGTATTATTTATGTAGCTGTTACCAGATAAAACAACGTTTATTATATCCGATAAATATTCCTGTGTCTGAAATTCTGGTGGTATTAGATTTGTATTTTTAAGTGCGTAATTTACATCAGCCGCCGCCGCTTTAAAAAAGCCAATGTGCCTGTTAATCATACTCTCATCATTCTTAATCTGGCCATTTATATACCATTGTGCACCAGTCACAAAAACCTGCATTGCAATTTGTGCTACAGCTAACCCTTTAGCACCGCCAGGCGAAGCAGTTGTAACTGTTTTGTTACTATAACGTCTGTCAGGCATTCCCGTACTCTTGGTTAATGGTTTACCTACTTCCATTTGGTCCGGCCTATAATTAGGGTTTGCATCCGAGGGGTCAGGGTCAGAACTTGGTACTTGTGGTGCTATTTGTGATAGACTTATATGCCCTACGCTAAAATCTGCACCGAAGGAATTATCTCCCCAGTTATTCATATCATTGTTATAATTCGTGAGCATATTTTTGGTCACAGTGTTCATGTTTTCAACCTTCAGTTTCACTAATCCTCTTATCACCTCAATCCGTACCTGTTTAGAAGAAACATATTCAAGCCCGTCTAAATCCATGCCTTCAACGGGATTATTACTTGCATACTGATAAGGGGATAAGGCGGCGAAACTACGAGTCAGCGGGTCAACAGACAAGAATCTTCCAAGTCTGCTATCAAAAATTCTCATTCCATAATCCAAATCACCATAAGTGATATTATTATCCTTCTCCTTCCCATTAAA
>JBIQMJ010000414.1:0-3641 GCA_044463445.1 Segetibacter koreensis | reverse complement strand
GCCGGCATCTTTTGAAAGTACTACATCATCAGCTCCAAGGCGTTTGGCATCTTCCACTTTCGATGGCGAAGTGGTATATACAATTACTTCTGCCCCCATCGCCTTTGCCAGCTTCACCCCCATGTGTCCTAAACCTCCAATACCCACAATGCCTACTTTTTGACCAGCGCCAACTTTCCAATGCCTGAGTGGTGAATACGTGGTGATACCGGCACACAGCAAGGGCGCCGTTGCTGCGGGATCAAGGTTTTCAGGAATACGTAACACATAATTTTCGTCTACTACAACGCTTTCCGAGTAGCCTCCATAAGTACGGCCTCCAAGATATTTATCAGGCGAGTTATAGGTCAGGGTATTGCCATTTTCGCAATATTGCTCCAAACCTTCTTTACAATAATCACATTCACGACAGCTATCCACCATACAACCCACTGCAGCCAAATCCCCTGCTTTAAATTTGGTAACATGCTCTCCGACACTTACGACTTTTCCAACGATTTCATGTCCCGGCACACATGGATATACCGTACCATGCCATTCATTTCTTGCGGTGTGCAGATCGGAATGGCAAACGCCACAATATAAAATTTCTATCTCTACATCATGGGCTGTTGGCGTTCGTCTTTGAATATTCAATGGGTTCAATGGTGCTGTTGCTGCTTTTGTGCCAAATGCTTTTACCTGTTTTGCGCTTAGCGTTCTACCGCCTTCCGCTGCTGTTGCTGTTTCTTGCATATTTATTATCTTTTTTGATTCGTTTAAAGTGATTATAATTTTATCTATTTATTAAATGCCTTTAATAATTTTAGCAGGAATCCCACCCACTACCGTATTATCAGAAACGTCTTTTGACACCACTGCACCGGCGGCTACTACTGCATTTTCGCCAATGGTTACTCCGGGCAATATGGTCGCATTGGCCCCAATCCAGGCGTTCTTTTTGATATGAATGGGCCCTGGCACGAGCGACTGCCTGTTTTCAGGAGCCAAAGGATGCCCTTCTGATAATAGATTGACTTTTGGCGCTATCAGTACGTTGTCTTCAATGGTGATACCGCCTAAGTCCAGGAAAGTACAGTCAAAGTTGATGAATACATTTTTTCCGATTTTAGTATGCTTTCCGTAATTGATGAACAACGGAGTAAATACCGCTACGCTTTCGTCAATTTCACTGTTCGTAATCCGGCTTAATAAAATCCTGATTTCAGCAGGGTCTGACGAGTTATTCATCTGGATAAGCAGTTTTTTTGTGGCGTAAGAAGCGTCGCGCATCTTATGAGCCTGCGGGTCGTTTGAGGGTATTGTTTCTCCGTTTCTCAGTCGCTCAAAAATGTCTTTTTTGTTTATCATCACGCTTTAGTTTATTAGAATTATTCTATTACCACCGATGTATTAATGACCCAATCAATACACTTCTGCGAATTTCCATAGAATAAATGATCAGGGGTTATACAGGATACAGTTCTTTTTACCACTTTTACTGATTTTGGGTTAAATCCTTCGCAGGCGGATTTTGGTTTACTAAATTTGTATGGTATTAATCTGAGTATGGAACATTTTGAGAGAATAGATACCGTAAAGCATTATAATGATTATGCAGGAGTAGATACGCTGCATCCCCTGGTTAGCGTAGTGAAATTCAGTGAACTTTCTTTTGTTAAGAGCTTCAGGCGGTATATGAATATTTATGCCGTGTTTCTAAAAGATACCAAATGTGGTGATATAATCTACGGCGGGCAACCTTATGACTATGAAGATGGAACACTTGTTTTTGTTTCTCCCGGACAAGTTTACGGAATTGACAATCGTACTGTAAATACTAATCCGTCCGGATATGGATTGCTGTTTCACCCGGATTTAATTGCAGGAACTCATTTAGCAAAAACTATCAAGGATTATTCATTTTTCTCTTATGCGGTAAACGAGGCGCTGCACTTATCAAAAAAAGAACGAAAAACAATTGTGGAATGCTTTGAAAAGATTTCTTCGGAAATAGAACAGAATATTGACAAGCATAGTAAAACACTCATTGTATCGAATATAGAATTGCTGTTGAATTATTGTATGCGTTTTTACGACCGCCAATTCATTACCCGGAGCCATGTCAATAAAGATGTGTTGGTGCGATTTGAAAACCTGCTTACCGATTATTTCAAATCTGAAAAGGCACAAGCCATAGGGTTGCCAACAGTAACCTGGTGTGCAGAACAATTGCATCTTTCTCCTAATTATTTTGGTGACCTTATCAAAAAGGAAACAGGCAATACGGCCCTGGATTATATCCAATCCAGGCTGATTGAAGAAGCAAAACTTAAGATGTCCGATGCTACAAAATCAATCAGTGGAATTGCTTACGACCTTGGATTTAAATATCAACAGCATTTTACACGATTGTTTAAACAAAAAACCGGTATGCCTCCTAATGAATACAGGCAATTGAATTAATTACTTACAATTGTAATTGTTCATTTATTTCTATTCGGAAAAACTTCAAGGGAAAGCATACGGAATATAAACCAAAACAAGTTTTTGTTTTTTTTAAATTGTAACAGTACTTCTTCTTTAAAAATTCAATTTTAATGCCGTCGCCAGCGGTGCTGTATAGCATAATTCACTCCTGTTCCGGCTTACATATACTTTTCAACATAAGGTGCATAACAAGTTGTCCGTGGATAAAATTGGGATTATAAATTTACACAGAATTTTGGTTGACGATCCACCCCGGGTGGATTTCATTAAAAGGGAATCCCGTTAAAATCGGGAACTATCCCCGTAGCTGTAAGCTTCATCATATTGTTTCATCTTCATGCCACTGTCCGCCAGGCCACGGATGGGAAGGCTCTAAACAATGAAGTAAGTCAGAAGACCTGCCAGAATCGTTTTTAGGTAACAACACTTTCGGAGGAAAAGCGTATGTACTGATAGTTAGGACTTTCAATGCCGGCTCAACTTTTCAGCTACATACATATTTATATCCGCAGGTAATAAATATTTATTTTATTATGGGATTATTTGCAAAAAGAATTAACTACAAACCATTTGAATATCCTGAAGTGCTGCAGTTTACGGAAGCAATCAATAAATCTTTTTGGGTGCACACGGAAGTCGATTTTACCGCAGACACGCAGGATTTTCGCTCACACCTTAGCCATGCGGAGCAAAATGCGGTAAAGAACAGCCTGCTCACCATTGCGCAAATTGAAGTTGCTGTAAAATCTTTCTGGGGCAATTTATATCATCACTTTCCAAAGCCGGAATTAAACGGCCTGGGAAGCACGTTTGCTGAGTGTGAATTCCGCCATTCTGAAGCGTATTCACGTTTGCTGGAGGTGCTGGGATACAATGATGAATTTGAAAAACTGGTCGAAGTGCCCGTCGTAAAGCATCGTATTGAGTTTCTGTCCAGGGCATTAAACAAGGTAAATTCAGCTCACGAAAAAGAGTATGTCATTTCATTGATTCTCTTTACCATCTTAATTGAGAATGTTTCCCTGTTCAGCCAGTTTGCAGTAGTGCTGTCATTTACCCGGTTTAAAGGGCTGATGAAAAACGTAAGTAATATTATTGCATGGACATCAGTAGATGAGCAGGTGCATGCCAATGCAGGCATTTATCTGATCAATAAATTAAGGGTAGAATAT
>JBIQMJ010000413.1:0-3644 GCA_044463445.1 Segetibacter koreensis | reverse complement strand
GCGGAGCCTAAATTAATACAAATTATCCAGTTACCAAAGTGCCAACTTTTTCACCAGTAATTACTCTCAATAAGGTACCAGAAGTATCCATATCAAATACTATAATAGGAAGGTGATTTTCCATGCATAATGTAAAAGCAGTCATATCCATAACTTTCAAATTCCTCGCAATGCAATCAGCAAAAGTGATGGTTTCATATTTGGTGGCAAGCTTATCTTTTTCGGGATCGGCGGTATAGATGCCATCTACTCGCGTACCTTTTAATATAACGTCTGCTCCAATTTCTATTGCTCTTAGTGAACCCGCAGTATCTGTGGTAAAATACGGATTGCCCGTTCCCGCGCCAAAGATCACTACTCTTCCTTTCTCCAAATGCCGTATAGCTCTTCTGCGTATATAAGGCTCGGCGATTTGCTCCATTTTTATCGCACTCTGCAGCCGGGTATAAACACCAATGCGCTCCAATGCACTTTGTAAGGCCATACCATTGATGACGGTTGCCAACATCCCCATATAGTCTCCCTGAGCCCGTTCGATTCCGGTCTCAGCTTCATTCATCCCCCGGTAAATATTTCCTCCTCCAATTACAATGGCTACCTGAACGCCCAATTCAGTTATCAGTTTAATATCCTGGGCATATTGTGAAAGTACTGTGGAATCAAGGCCAAAATTTTTATCACCCATTAAAGATTCACCGGAAAGTTTGAGAAGGATTCGTTTAAACTTAGGAAGCATAAATTAAATTGATAGCGGTTGTTTTTAAATCGCTGCAAGATAGTGGATAAATTTTTATTTGACCCCTCCCCAGTGTCTATTAAAAATGAAATTCGGTTTATAAGAAAGTAAATCAATAAATAAGAATGATTTCTATTTAGTGTTGGAGCCATGCTTTAACCAAAAGGAGCCGACAAACGTCGGCTCTCTTTTTAAAAAAATTAGTTTTGCTATTTTATCCTAAAGCCACCCTTTTAAATCCAAGCACTTTTAATTCAGGGTCAGCAGATTTTAAATACTCCGATACGGACTTGTTGCCGTCTTTTACAAATGCCTGTGCAAGCAAGGTACTTTCTTTAAAAAACTTATTTATTTTTCCGGCAGCAATTTTTTCAGCCATTTCAGCAGGTTTTCCTTCCGCTTTAATTTGTTCGATTGCTATATTTTTTTCGCGCTCAATGGTTTCTGCAGGTACTGAACTCTGATCTATCGCTATCGGGTTCATAGCAGCAATTTGCATCGCCACATCTTTTCCGGCTTCTTCATTTACTTTATTCAGGCCTACCAGCACTCCCATCCGATAAGCGCCGTGGATATAAGACGCTACATAAGGCGCTTCAATCTTTTCAAATCTTGAAACGCTTATTTTTTCACCAATCTTAGCTACCTGCTCATTCACTTTGTCTGCAACTGTTTCTTCTCCAATCTTTACTTTTTGCAACTCTTCAGCAGAATTTACTTTATTGGCCACCGCTGCGTCCATAACAGATTGTGCAAAGGCGATATAATCAGCATTTTTACTTACAAAATCGGTTTCACAACTTAGATTAATGATATAACCGGTTTTTTTATCTTCAGAAGTTTGTGCGATTACTACTCCTTCTTTTGCTTCCCTGTCTCCGCGAAGGGCAGCCACTTTCTGGCCCTTTTTTCTCAAATAATCAATGGCAGCTTCAAAATCTCCGTTGGATTCTACCAGCGCTTTGCGGCAATCCATCATGCCGGCGCCGGTTTGCTGGCGTAATTTATTTATTTCTGATGCGGTTATTGTTGTTGTACTCATTTTTTGTTGAATGTTTAATGTCAAAATGAACCAGGATTACTTTGTCGTCAAAATAACCTGTTTCTGATTTCATTGATAATTTGCCAAAAGAATTATCTGCGTCCACCTCCGGGGCCACGGCTTCCCTGGCCAGGGCCTGATACACGGCGTTTCTGAAGACCTGCGGGTCCACGACCTTTTCCACCGGCAGGCGCCCCACTACCACGACGCTGAACTTTTCCATCGTCATCGCTATCATCAAATTTAATGTCCCTTGCGTTTGACTCTTCCACTTCTTCTGTCTCTTCTTCTTTTTCAGCCTGCCTTTCAGCAAGGCCTTCGGCAATCGCAGCTACTATATAGTTAGTAATAATAGCAATTGACTTTGTTGCATCATCATTAGAAGGAATAGAAAATTCTACTTTGTTGGGATCGCAATTGGTATCTACCATGCCGAAAGTAGTAATGTTAAGGCGCTTTGCTTCAGAAAGAGCAATATGTTCGTGACCAATATCCACCAGGAACAAAGCTGCAGGAACACGGCTTATCTGGGCAATCCCGCCCAATACTTTTTCCATCTTATCCTTTTCGCGGGTAAGCGTAAGGCGTTCCTTTTTGGTAATACTGTCAAGCGTTCCATCATTCAGCATCTTTTCAGTGGCCTGCATTTTTTTGACACTTTTGCGGACAGTATTAAAGTTAGTAAGCATTCCGCCAAGCCAACGCTCGGTAACAAATGGCATGCTTACTCTCTTTGCCGCTTCAGTTACTATTTCTTTCGCTTGTTTCTTAGTGGCAACGAACATGATCTTCTTTCCGCTTTTCGCGATGGATTTCATGGCAGCCGCAGCCTCTTCAAGTCCCTCAACGGTTTTATTGAGGTCAATAATGTGAATTCCTTTTTTCTCAGCAAAAATGTAAGGCAACATTTTCGGGTTCCATTTCTTTTTTAAATGGCCAAAGTGAACGCCCGCTTCCAAAAGCTGCTGTTGTAAAGAAGTATTATTTTCCATTTATTTTGTATTAAAATTGTTTTATAAAATTGTTCAGCCAGAAGCCACTGATTAACGTTTGGAGAACTGGAAGCTTTTCCTTGCTTTCTTTTTGCCGGGCTTCTTACGTTCTACCGCGCGTGGATCGCGGGTGAGCAATCCGGCATCTTTTAATGCCGGGCGATATTCAGGGTTTACCTGCAAAAGTGCCCGCGCAATACCCAGCTTTACTGCTTCCGCTTGTCCTTTCACTCCGCCTCCGGTAGCATTAACAGTTACGTCAAACTTATCAGCAGAGTCGATGGTTTTCAATGGAGCTTCCACCTGGTTTTGTAGATAAACCAGAGGAAAATAAGTTTTATAATCTTTACCGTTTACAGTTATTTTACCTTCACCTTTTGAAAGAAATACGCGGGTAACGGCTTCCTTTCTACGGCCAACTGCATTTTTTTGTTTTTCCATTTTTTATTTTTTATCGCTATCTGAAAATAGCGGTGTGGAATTAAAATTTTAATTGTTGTGGATTTTGTGCGGTATGAGGATGTTCTGAACCTGCGTACACAAATAATTTTTTGTACATTTTGCGACCCAGTTTATTTTTAGGCAACATTCCTTTTACTGCCCTTTCGATAATTACGTCAGGGCGGCGTTTTAAAAGATCGCCTGCCACTTCTTCTTTCTTTCCTCCAGGATATCCGCTAAAGTTGATATAAATTTTATCATCCAGCTTCTTTCCCGTAAATCTGACTTTGTCACAATTGGTAACAATGACATAATCGCCGCAATCAACATGGGGCGTATAATAGGCTTTGTTCTTTCCACGAAGAACAGACGCAATTCTTGCGCACATGCGGCCTACGGTTTGATTAGTACCGTCAACAACGTACCAGTTACG
>JBIQMJ010000412.1:0-3655 GCA_044463445.1 Segetibacter koreensis | reverse complement strand
AAATTCAACGCACAAATAGAAACCATGGAAGGCGCCGCTTTTCATTACGTTTGCCTTCAGCAAAAAATAATTTTTTTGCAAATGCGGAGCATCTCCAATAAAGTGGGAGAAAGAAACAAATCAAACTGGGAATTACAATCTTCCATCGAAAACCTGAACAAAGAATTAATACAAATAATTGACAATTTATAAAGTATATAATGAATTTCACACTCGGATTTTCACCATGCCCTAATGATACATTTATTTTTGATGCGCTGGTAAATAAAAAAATAGACACGCAGGATTTTAATTTTACCGTGCGGCTGGAAGATGTGGAAACACTGAATGAGCTCGCCAAAAAAGAAGCGCTGGATTTTACAAAGATCAGCTATGGCGTGCTGCCACTGATCACTAAAAATTATAAAGTGCTGAACAGCGGAAGCGCCCTGGGCAAAGGAGTAGGGCCGCTGCTTATCTCGAAAAACCCGGTAGGTTTTAAAGAGGTGGAAAAATATACGATAGCCATTCCCGGGGAAAATACGACCGCGCATCTTTTGTTCTCGCTCGCATTCCCCAAAGCAAAAAAGAAGATATTCAAAAGATATGATGAGATTGAAAAAGCAGTGCTGAACTCTGACCAAATTTTAGGAGTGATCATTCATGAAAACCGGTTTACCTATATGAATAAAGGGTTACACAAAATTGTGGATCTTGGAAATTACTGGGAAGAAAAAACTTCGTTGCCCATTCCCTTAGGTGGAATTGTGGGCAAAAAAAATATAGATGAAAATATTTTAAAAAAAGTTGATTTGCTGATCCAAAAAAGTATCCAATATTCTTTTAGTCATTATCCATTCATTTCTGATTACATCAAAAGACATTCGCAGGAAATGGAAGAAGAAGTAATGAAAAAACATATTGATCTGTACGTAAATAATTATTCGATCGATCTGGGCAATGAGGGTAAAAAAGCTATTGAAAAATTTATAGGCATTTACTATCAGAACCATTCCATTGAACATTCTACAAAAGAAAATATTTTCATGTAAGGTGCTTACAGTTGCTCAACAAAACGATCCAAAATTGCCATTGCATTTTGACGAGTGTATATTTTATTCCGGAATTGCTTCACCCATCTTACCGGATGAATAGCATTGGTAAGAAAAAGTTCGTCTGCTGATAACAGATCTTCCACTGACAATTTTTTTTCTGCAATCGTAAGATATTCCTTAGAAAGTTTTTCTAAAATCCATCTTCGCATCACGCCAGCTACGCAACCTTCGGAGAGCGGCGGAGTGAATACGTCGTTATTTTTTACAATAAAAATATTGGCAACAGAAGACTCGCAAACTCTTCCAAAGGCATTCAGAATGATGGCTTCATCCCAGTTGTTTTTTGCCGCGAACCTTGCAGCCATCAATGAAGTGAGATAATTATTGGATTTTAAATGGGAAAATGTATCACAGCTTTTTCGTCCATCCGGAAACACCTCCACGATCAATCCCTCTTCATTTGTATTTATATGTTCCAAAGGAAAAACTTCAATCAAAAAATTAACAGCAATATTTTCCATTTGATAAAAAGGTTCTTCGCCTCCGAAAACCATAAGGCGAATTCGTGCATTTTGGAAAATAGAATTTTTTTCTAAAAGTTGGTTTACTGAATCAGTAAAAAATTTTAAAGAAAAAAATGAAGGAGTTTTCATTTGAAGCAAATTCATTCCCGCAAATAGCCGGTCAAAATGAAAATCCAAATTCAGAATTTTTCCTGAATGCATTCGCATCGTTTCAAAAAGCCCGTCGCCATACCGGAAAGACCGGTTTTGGGATTGAATAACGGGAACGCCTGCACGAAAAAATTCATTATTGTAAATAAAAAAATGCCCATTCATACTTGAAAGATGAATGAGCAAAAATAAATAGTTAGGCTGGGTAATTACGATTAATTTTCCTGGTCAAGCAGGTTATTTTTTACCGCAAACATAATTAAGCCTGCGGTGCTTTTGGTGCCGGTCTTTACTTTTAATTTATCACGTATCGCCTCAATGGTGCGCGGGCTAAGCTCCACGGCTTCTGCAATTTCACGGGTACTTTTTTCTTCGCACATCAATCTTAAAATGGTAATTTCCTTGTCGGTCAGAACAGTCTCATCATTGCCGGCCCTAAAAGGAGAGGCTACATTTTTTTGGCGAAGATTATTAAGAAGCGCTTTATTCGTTAGTGAATTAAAATAAAATTCCTGCTGATAGCAGGTTTTAATGGCTTCATAAATTACTTCTGCATCTGAAGTTTTTACGAGGTAACTATTCGCTCCCAATTCCATCAATTTAGTGATCACACTCTGATCGTCAAGCAATGTCAGCATGATCACTTTAATACCGGGATAAAGTTTTTTTAATTCAGGCAGCGTGGTAATCCCATCCATGATGGGCATTTGAATGTCAAGCAATATTACATCAGGCTGGATACCTTTGAGCATATTCAGCAAATGAGCCCCATTGTCAGCTTCCGCAATAATTTTTATATCCTTTTTTGAGGAAAGAGCCGTTTTGACTCCCGCCCTGTAAAGTATATGATCATCCACGATCATCACATTGATCACCTCCCCGTTTTCTTCTTTCATAGTATAAATGAATTTTTTAATTGTAAATAACCCTACAAAATTCTACTTTATTTGCAGTAAATCATAACGCATATTTACTAAATTTAAGTAATCGTAATAATACGTAAAGAACGTCAATTAATCCACAATATTTTATAAAATCAACTGAACTGACCGAAAATAATTCGATTAATTCCTTCTCTAAAAATTATTTTCCAAAAAAAAGCACTGCAAAACTGCAGTGCCTTCAGGTAGTATTTCCTTATTTCTTTTTCTGGCTTTTAGGAGCAAAAATGGCAAACATCCTTTTTCCTTCCAGTTTGGGCATGCTTTCCAAAGTGCCTACTTCCACGAGTCTTTCTGCGAATTTTAATAATAACAATTCGCCTCTTTCTTTGAACATGATAGCTCGTCCCTTGAATTGCACATAGGCTTTTACCTTGTTGCCATCCTTTAAAAAATTCTCAGCATGCTTTGATTTAAAATCAAAATCATGATCATCAGTATTGGGCGTAAAGCGGATTTCCTTAACTTCAGAAACTTTGCTTTTTGCCTTCATGTCTTTTTCACGTTTCTTTTTTTCATACAGAAACTTGTTGTAATCTATCACCTTACATACCGGTGGATCGGCATTGGGAGAAATTTCAACCAGGTCGAGACCCTGTTCATTTGCAATTCTTTGTGCTTCTGTTGTACTGTAAACTCCTGTTTCAATGTTTTCGCCAACTAACCGGACTTGTGGCACTCTTATCATATGATTGGTACGGTGTTCCTGTTGTTGTTCTTTTTTGTAACGCGGATTAAAGCCCCTTGGGCGCGGTGGAAATGCCATTAATTGATTTTAGGTTATTAATTTATTTTTATTTGATTAAGAATATTTTGAGTATTGATAATATTAATCCTATGACAACTATACCGGTACTTAAAAAATAGTAGTCGCTGAATTAAAAATTATTGATTTTTCAATTTATCTGTGTTTTAAGTGCTACTTCTTCTTTAATATTTTCAATTACTTCAGCCAAAGTTTTTGATCCTTCATCACCTTTTCCCTGCCTTCTGACAGAAACTTTTT
>JBIQMJ010000411.1:0-3660 GCA_044463445.1 Segetibacter koreensis | reverse complement strand
ACAAAAATCTGACGTCAACTGAAGAAATAGTACCAGTTAAAGATTCAGCTTTCAAAACAGATTCCTCCACTATTACCAACTCCCAACCTGTGATTCCTTCTGCTTCTGATTCGGTAAAGTTCAATATTGTAGTAGGCCAATATCATACAATTGCTGCCGCTCAAAGACGATTACAACAATTAAAAACTTATAACAGAAATGTGATCTTGTACACAAACGATTCCACACTTTACAATATAGCAGAACCATTTGAACTGCCACTTGCTGACACTACGAGAATTCTTGACTCCCTGAAACGGTACTATGCAAAGATTTTTGTAGAATTAAAATAAATCCGGGATCAATTATGGCTCTTCCACTGTTTTTTCCTGTGCAAGTTCTGCCTCATCCGGTGTTGACTTAAGATCGCGGTCAATTGAATACAGGCTTTCTCCAGACGCTTTTTTGCCCCCTGCAATTTTCAATTTGTCGAGCATATTCATGATCAGAGTTTCTTCTTCAGTTTGTTCTTTTACAAACCATTGAAGAAAATTCCAGGACGCCCAGTCTGCTTCATCAAAACTTTGTTTCACTATTTTATAGATGGATTCTGTATTGTCTACTTCCTGCTGAAAGGTCTTTTCAAAACAATCGTAAACACTCACCGGATTGGGCCCCGGATCAGGAATTGACTGGATTTTCACCATAGCGCCGCGTTGCAGAATGTATTCGAGAAATTTCATCATATGGTTGCGCTCTTCATTGGCGTGGCGAAACAAAAAATTAGCGATGCCTTCATATCCCTGGGAATCTGCCCAGCTTGCATAGGATAAATAAATCTGTGAAGCATGCGCTTCTTTGGTCATTTGGGAATTTAACGCCTTACACAACGTTTCGCTCAGCCTGTTTGTATTCATTTCTTTGAATTGATTGGTGAAAAGATTTTAAACAGGAAAAGTCACACAAAAAACAGTCCAGATCCTTTTACATATATCAGGACAACTAATATTGTTGAATGTAAGTAAAGAAACCTGGCAGAACCAGGAAGAAAATTATAGATTGATGGATATCAGAAACAATATCCCTAAAATTTCGAAAAGAGTAACCAGTAAAATACCTCTGAAAGCCATTCTTTCTTCGCTTGTTTCTTTCATTTTAAATCTTTTATTGTGTGTATGTAAGTGCGGCAAAAATAAAGCGAAAAAAATTAAAAATGAAAATCACTGCCGATTTTTCTTTTTAAATATTTTTGATATATAACCACCGGCTTTATTAACCGCCTGTACTTTATCGGCAAGCGCATCGAGGAGAAAATTTTCTGAAGGTTCTTTTTCGTTTGCGATAACAGTTCCGTCAAGTTGTTTTGGATAAATAATAATAAAGCTGTTATTAGTAAAATACCTGGACAAATAATAAGGAAGTTTTTCAAGATTATCGTTATAAGAAACATGTCCTTTGCGCGAAGAAACAATAACGAAAAAATCATTCGGTTTTAATTCCCTGGCAAGAATTAAGAAATCTTCCCAGTTACTAAACTGGTTGTAAGTAGCAGAAAAAGGGCTTTGTGACTGGGAATTCAGCATTTTCAATTCGAAGAGCGTTTGTTTAGTGGCGAAAAAATGTAACGACAAATCGCCAGCTTTTGCAATCGTACAAATTCTAAAAAACCAGTGTTGAAAACCCGGCTCTTTTTCGGCATCCGGCGTGGCCACCACGATCATCCGGTTTAAGGTATTGAAAGGTTGAATATTTTTATAAATAAAGATGGTTTCGCCTGTTTTACCCAGGATATTTTCTGTTATGGGGCCCAAAAAATCTTTTTGATTGGCATTTTTATGTAAGCCGATCAACACATCAGTAATATTTTGTTCTTTGACGGTATAGATGATAGCGTTACTGATATTCAGATCGTAGCGTGTTAAAGGAATGATTGAATTTTCAGTAGCAGCAGCATGATTCATGGCTTTCTGCATCATTTTTTTTCCACTTGCCTGTGAGGTTTCATCATTCACATCATCACTGATAATAGTAAGTGCATAAACAGGTATATTATTTTTTTTCGGCTTCATCATTAACCCGAAATCCACCATTTCTGTTACTGTATCCGGATAAGCAAGTGTGATTAAAATCTTTTCATCCGTTTCTGCAATTTTTTCCTCTTCCTCTTCTTCCTTCAATGCCAATTTCCCTGAAGCTTTTTCAACAACAAATGAACTGAGGGCGCAACTCACTAATATCAATAAGATTGTTCCATTCAAAATATCTTCATCAAGTAAACGAATAGGTTCGCCACCTGGCGTTTCACCGATAATTATATTATAACCCACTAAAATTATTGCGAGGGTAGCTGCTGCATGCGAGGTGCTCAACCCAAAGATCATCCGTCCTTCTTCAGGTAAAAGTTTGAAAGACTTCTGTGTGGCCCATGCTGCTATGAATTTTGTGGTAATAGCAACGGTCACAATTACCCCTGCAACCCTAAGGGCGCCCCATCCATGGAAAAGAACATTAAAATTAACTAGCATACCCACTCCAATTAAAAAGAATGGAATAAACAATGCATTTCCCACAAAGTTGATTCGGTTCATTAATGGCGAAGAGTGAGGAATAAAATTATTGAGAACCAGTCCAGCAAAGAAAGCACCAATAATCGCTTCTATACCGGCGGCCTCAGCGAGAAAAGAAGCGAGAAAAACTATCGCTAATACAAAAATATATTGTGAAATACTATCTTCATAATGCTTGAAAAACCATCGGATAATTATGGGAAAAATAAAGAAAACAATGCCAACAAACACTACGGTAGAAATACCCAAAGTAAACCAAAAGGTAGAATTTACTTCGCCTTTGGTCATTCCTGCAATTATAGCAAGAATTAACAAAGCAAGAATATCCGTAACCATAGTTCCTCCCACAGTCAACGCCACTGCACGGTTTCTGGCTACTCCATATTTGCTGGCGATAGGGTAAGAAACAAGCGTGTGTGTTGAAAACATACTGGCTAATAAAATGGAAGAAAGCCATCCATAACCTAAAATATAAAAGCTGGCTAAAGTTCCGCAAACGAGTGGAAGCAAAAAGGTGATCAATCCAAAAAAAACAATTTTTTTCCGGTTTTTTTTAAACTCTGAAATATCAATTTCAAGTCCGGCAAGAAACATAATATACAATAGCCCCACCGTTCCAAAAAGCACGATGCTGCTGTCCCTTCGCAACAAATTCAATGCATAAGGCCCCACGATCACGCCGGCGATAATCAGCCCGATAATGTGGGGAACTTTTATTTTTTTTAATAAAATAGGTGCAAAAAGTATGATGAACAAAACCAGTGAAAAGATAATCACGGGATTTGTAAGTGGCAAAGAAAAATCCAGGTCTGTCAGTAAAATCATACAATAAATTGAAATAATTAAATAAAAGTAGCTTTACTGCTTTTTCAACCGTAATGAATATAAAATGTGGCAGCCATTTGCCTGTATTATTTCCCGTTCCCCGGTCATTTCTTTATCATTTGTCTGCTGTAGTCTAACCAATATTTTTACAGGAACATCTACAGAGTCAGCTTGTATGGCCATTCTTAGCGAGCTGCCCACATAGTTGCCGGTATAGATTCTTACCAGTTGATTGTTGCTCATTGCGCTCGCTATTACTATATTATTCTGGAATTTAAAATCCCACTGT
>JBIQMJ010000410.1:0-3716 GCA_044463445.1 Segetibacter koreensis | reverse complement strand
AGATACAAGATTTGTTGCCGGTTTACCCTCGGCTTTGATAAGGCCATTGAGTGGAAGCGCTGCAAGAGGTATGATGATTGATACGATGACTACTTACGGATCGGATTCATTTGCAGGCAGCTTATCTTCTATTTTACAGGGAACTTCGGATACTACTTTTTACGTGATTGCGGTTTATTTTGGAGCAGTCTCCATTAAGAATACAAGATACGCCATCGGTGCCATGCTGCTTGCCGACCTGGTTGGAATTATTACAGCTATATTTTTAGCCTACCTGTTTTTTGGATATGCTCAATAAATTTTTTAGAACAAAATAAAAATTCCACCTGTTTGTGGTTTTACTGTAAAATCATTTATTCCAATAATTCAGCCAATCAATAAGGCGGCTTGTAAATCCATATTCATTATCAAACCACGCGACAACTCTTGCATGATTTCCAATCGCTGCTGTTTGAGTGCCATCAATGATGCAGGAATGGCTGTTGCCTTTGATGTCAAGCGAAACCAGCGGCTCATCCGTAAAATCAAGAATTCCTTTGTGTTCATTTTGCCCAGCATTTTTGAACAGGTTATTAATTTGCTCGGCCGTAATTTCATCTTTCAACTGGATGGCAAACGAGGCCATTGCTCCATTGGCCACAGGCACTCTTGTGGAAAAAACATTTATTTTATTTTTCAAATCCGGAAGCAACCGGCTCAATGATTTATCAAGATCAATTGCAACAGGAATAATTGATTCTGCAGCCGCACGGCCTCTTCTGAATTGCCCGTTTGGTTGGTCTACCAGCGCCTGGCGGGAGGTATAGGAATGCAGAATATTTAAATGAACAGAACGAATACCAATTGAGTTCAGAATATGAAGCACATGAATGGAACAGTTGGTCATGCATCCGCCAGGCGATAAAATATCAATCCCTGATAAAGATTCATTTTGATTAAATCCAAAAATCCTTAAAAGAATATCTTCAGCGCCTGTGGTGGACAAAAGAACTTTTTTTGCGCCGGCAGTTATATGTTTTGCAGCTCCTTTTTTATTGGTGAATTGCCCGCTGCATTCGAGCACCATATCTATGTTTAAATCTTTCCAGGGAAGGTTAATGGGATCTGCATTTTGATAAGCATGGATTTCTTTCTGGCCTACTTTGAGAATTGTATTCTCCGCTTTTATTTCATGGAAATTGGTTCCATATACTGAATCGTACTTCAAAAGATAAGCAAGATTTTTTACGGGCATCAGGTCATTTACTGCGACTATTTCAAAGTGGTCAATTTCAATTAATCTTCTGAACAAAAGGCGTCCAATACGGCCCATTCCATTTATGGCTATTCGCATTTTAAAAAAAATTTTCTGATTGCAAATATCCGCAAGAAAAATTTATTGGTATTTGAGTGGCGAAAGATTGAAATAAAAAAGGCACAGGTTTTCTCTGTGCCTCTATTCGGTTAAATATGTTTGTGATTACATACCAGCGAGGAAAGCAAGCGCTACCATTACAGCAACAAATCCGAGTACGATTCCGATTGCCACGATAGTGTCGTGTAGTTCTACAGAGTCAATTTTTTTCATAATTTTCAATTTAATGTTTACAATAAAATTGTTTTCTAAAAGGAATTTTGAAAAAGACCCTAACTTAAATGTAGTTTTTCGGGGGAGGGATTTGTTACAAAGTTAAAAAAAAATCTGGTTTTTGCAAGTTTTATTCACCAAATATATCAAACAAATAGTTGAATGATGAAAGTATAAAATACTGATAACCTGTGATTTCATAGAATTGCCCCAAACATTAACTGTTTTGTTCTTCGAGTAGCATCATTTTATCAAATATTTTTTCATATTCTGCGTTGCTGGCAGCCAGTTCCTTCAGCTTTTCATTGTAAATTTTTTCTGCTTCAATAAATTTTTCCTTGTCAGAATAAATTTCGGGCAATGCGAGGTTAAGCTCCAGTTTCTTTTTCTCTTCTGAAACTTTTGCCACCTTTTCTTCCAATTGCTGGAATTGTCTTTTTATTTTTTGCAGCTCTTTTTGCTGTTCACGGCTCTCTGCTGATTGATAAGTATTATTTTTCTTTTCAGATACTACTGTTTTTTTCCCAGGTTCATTTTTTACCGCAATATTCGTTTCCGCACTTTTTCTTTCCTGCTTCCACCGTTCCCATTCATCATAGGTACCCACAAATTCCCTGATTTGGTAATCATCTATTTCCCAAATTTTATTGGCGGTTTTGTTGACAAAATACCTGTCATGGCTAACGAGAATATAACTTCCTTCATACTTGTTAAGCGCCTCGATCAGCAAGTCTACGGAATGCATATCCAGGTGGTTGGTGGGCTCATCGAGCAATAAGAAATTCGCTTTGCTTACAATGGTTTTTGCAAGGGCTACGCGTGCTTTTTCTCCCCCACTCAACACTTTTATTTTCTTCTCTACATCATCGCCACTGAATAAAAAACATCCCAGCAGAGTTCGTAATTCCAATTCGGTTTTTCCACTTCCTGAATAATTCATTTCTTCCAGAACGGTATGTTCCAGGTTTAATGCTTCCAATTGGTGCTGTGCATAAAAGGCATCCTTTACATTGTGCCCTTCAATTCTTTCTCCGTCAAAAGGTTCAACTCCGGCTACCATTCTAAGTAAAGTGGATTTCCCTTTTCCGTTGGCGCCAATCAATCCGATCTTATCTCCACGATTAATTTCTGCGCCGGTATCTTCTACAATTTTTACGCTTCCGAAACTTTTGGATGCATGTTTTAGTGTGCAAAGTATTCTTCCCGGCTGATGGCCAATTGTAAAATTGATACGCATATCCGGGCGTTCTAATTCTGTGTTTTCAATGCGTTCAATTTTATCAAGCCGTTTCATGATACTCTGCGCCTGCGCGGCTTTGGAAGCTTTTGCTTTAAAACGTTCTACAAATTTTTCCTGCTGCCGAATATAATCCTGCTGGTTTTCATAAGCGCGTTTTTGCAGTTCAATGCGCTGTTCTTTTTCCTGCAAATAATAAGAATAGTTGCCGGTATAAAAATGCAATTCCTGTTGATACAGTTCTACAATTTTTGTAACCATTCTGTCCAAAAAATAACGATCATGCGAAACAATTACAACCGATCCACGGTAATGTTGCAAATATTTTTCAAGCCATTCAATAGAAGGTAAATCCAAATGGTTTGTAGGTTCATCGAGCAGCAAAACATCAGGATTCATCAAGATCATTTTTGCCAATAAAACACGCATTCTCCAACCGCCGCTAAATGTTTTGTAAGGCCTTTGCAGGTCAGCATTTGCAAAGCCGAGACCTTGCAGTATTTCTTCTGTTTTATGATGAATGTCATAACCGCCCAATACTTCAAGTTCATGAAGTTTATCGCCATAAATATGTGCCAAAGACTCATCAGAAGTTTTTTCTAATTCAAGTCCAATTTGTTCAATTTCTTTTTGCAGTGCCTGCACTTTTTCAAAAGCGCTTAAAGCCACTTCCATGATAGATTCTTCTGTATCAAAGCTCAACAAATCCTGGTGAAGAAAACCGATGGTCGTTTCCTTTCCTTTTTCGACCGTGCCGACAGAAGGAAGGTATTGGTTTGTCAACACTTTTAATAAAGTAGATTTTCCGGTTCCGTTGTAGCCAATAAGACCAATTCTTTCGTTTGGCTGAATATGCCAGGTAGCATCTTTTACAATCACCCTCGCGCCAAATTCGAAAGTAACGTTCTGTAA
>JBIQMJ010000409.1:0-3817 GCA_044463445.1 Segetibacter koreensis | reverse complement strand
TCTGCGGCAGGCCTCAATCCGGCAGCAGACAAGCCCGCTGTAATCTTACGGATCTCATTTAGCCTGTCAACATTCTTCTTGTTCCATCTAAGTTTTGATTCATTGAACAGGAGGGAAATATACCGTTGGGATAAAATCTTTTTGAGGTTCAACAGGTAGACTTCTTTTTCGCTGAGACTCTTGCCTGTTGCCGTATGTGCTGCTTCATTTTCTTTGTGCAATTTCCCAAAAGAAAATATCTCCCATTCCACTGTGGAAGACCCGTAAACATTGGGCGCTAAAGCTGCTCCGTCAAAAACACCTGTTGTTCCTCCTACATTAAACAAGCCGGTTTGCGGGAAGAATGCGCCGGGAGTTCCATTGTAAGTTCCATAAGTATTTTGTACTTGCGCTTTTAGCTGCGGAAGCATGTTGGCTTTCACCGCACGTTCGTCAAGCCGTGCAGCATCAACAGCAAATTCTTTGGACCTGATACCGAGGTAGCTTTCTTCAACCTTTGGCCACAATCCGCCTAAGGTGTTTTCTTTCTCCTGCCCATGTGCGGCGAAAGATATTAGAATGGCCATGCACATTACTGCAACAGCCATAATATTTTTTGTCATATTATTTTAAAGTTTGGAATGGCCTTTCGGCCAACGATTGCCTGAATAGATAAATAGAAAATCGCCTGTTGACATAAGAGTGTTCAACAAGAAATAAGGCGTAACGTGAGGTATTAAATTAGAAGCTTCCGGTATTGCAGATAGATCGGGAAGTTGCTTTGAATTTCTGTGTCCGCAAAGCGTAAATATGCCTTAGCCTTAGAAAGAGTTAGGGCAAAAAGGAAAGTAATAATTGTTGTAAAAAGAGTAACGGACAAAAGGCCCTTCGTCATAGAAGACAAATCGGCCTGGAGGATTGCAGTTTCATTTGTTGCAAATCCATTACAAACTTCGTTACTGTTCGCTGAAAAAAGATTTATTTTTTTGTTGGAAGCCTGTTCGGCTTTGGCCGGAATACCCGCAAAACTCCTGATGCTGAATTTAATTGGACAGGATGAAAGCAGGACGAGCAGTATCGCAGCAATTGCAAACAAATGCCGGGATGTACTTTTTATTTTATTTGGCCTGATTTTATCCATGGAAGGTGCGAAATTACTGTTATTATTTTTACGAGGCAATTACGAGAGACCGGATTTATGTTTTTTTAACAAAGCGGGAATTAAATGTCCAATAGTGTTCAAGCTGCCAATTAATAATTTTTACGTCCTCGCACTCAATCGTATATAAGTCAAACAGTTGATTGATTTTATGACGTGTATATTTTATGCTTGCTTTTTGAAGTTTGCTTTTTTTTAGGCGTTTGTTATTATAATCCTTTAAATCTCAAAATTTGGATTCAGCAGGTTCCGGCAGACGAACAAAATTCGGCTTTTTTTTATTGATTTGCAGCATATGGTGAGGATAAAATAAGATTCAAAAATCAATAACTACCCATTGCTTCTCATTATATGGATGCTTCAATTTAAATCATAAATTCGCCTATCCGTTTAATTTGAATAGGGAATAAATATGAGTACACTCTTTATTAAAAATTCTATCAAAGTGGTCGTCATGTGTATGAGTCACCATGACCAAATCAACACCCTTAATAATTTCTTCTACCGGCATTTCAGATCAATTGTGGGGTTTCTTTGGATTCCAGCCCAAGACTCAATTGCTCCTTTTGGAGATAGCATTGGATCAACCAAAATCTTTTTTCCACCATACTCGATTAGTAATGTTGCGTTTCTGACCAACTGAAGGGTCGGTTTTGTGCCTAAATTAGTTTGTGCAAACGATAAGGTAGCGGACAGCGTAATCGCCAAAGCTAAAAGTACTTTTTTCATGAATTTCTATTTTTTTTAATAATATCCCACACTCCTTAATTAAGACTTTCGGAGTAATGAGTTCAATGCAAAGGTCGTGACAGCGGGTTATCTTTAAGGTGTTAAACGCTTGCTAATTACTACCATTTTGATAACCCAAGTCCTATCATAGAATTATCAGTAAAAGACATTTTACTAAATTTGTGTACTCAAATCAAAACATGAAAACGATTAAATTTCATAAGACTGAATGCGGTGTTGATTTTCTGTTAAATGTGTTAACAGAAAAAGACGTTGATTATACAGATAGAGGTACTTTTGATACTGATTATTTCGAGATTTTATTTTTTAAGGAGGCAAAGGGTACACTCATTCTAAACCAGAAAGAAATCGAGGTGAAAGCTGGTTCGGTTATCTTTATTTCGCCGTTTCAAAAGCGACGTTGGAGATTGGAACCCAATAATCTTCAGGTTACTACTCTGGTTTTTCAAGAAGCCTTTTTAAATGACTTTTTCGCCGATAAACTTTTCACTTACCGCTTACTCTACTTTTACCAGTTGGTACATCCTTTAGAAATGAATATTGATCAGGATGAATTGCTGAAATACTGTAGCCTATTGACAGAGATCAAAACGGAGCTATTGAATAGTGAAACCGATAGTGTCCATATTATTCGCTCATTATTATACTATCTGCTACAGACACTGAACCGCCGATATGCAAATCAACATGCATTGTCTTTGAAAAAATCCGGAAACAACTTTGCTTTTCTTTTTAAGAATTTAATGGAGATACACATCAAGGAAAAGCAGCGGATCGGGATTATGCTGAAATGTTGAGCATTAGCAGAATTTCACTGAACAAAGCGGTCAAAGCCCAGTTCAACACGACCGCTACTCAATTGCTAAAGCAGCGACTTCTTTTTGAAATACAAAACTTGCTTCTTCATTCGAACAAAACTATTAATGAGATCGCTTACGAGCTTAATTTTTCAGAGCCGAACCATCTGATGAGATTCTTTAAGACTCAAACGGGTCAAACCACAACTGAATTCATCAACAGTATGACTACGGTTTCCATAAAGGCAGAAATAAATCCAGTAAAAAGTATCAATTGAGGACAAAATCGTAAAGTTCATACCTCAATAATGACGGTATCTGTAAGACAATCACGTAACCTCAAATAAGGCAGGTATAAATTACATGAAGGAAAAAATGGTTTTTCCTGGCAGTAAATATTCGGCGGAAGGCGAGTTTGTCAACGATTTGCATTTGGTTCATTATGACTTATCTCCGTTCGCAAGAATCTGGATATTTACCCAAGCAATTGAAAACTGGAATGACAATCATAACAACCCCTTACGATGATTTCTTTTACCTCTGAAGGAGCAGAAAAATCTGCTGTCACAGGCGGATAGTTTATTTCCGGCTGTACCAGTTGAACTCCCGCAAAGACACCTATTATAATTGCCAGAATAACAAACCTTTTGTTGAATTTTTTTGGAATCTTCATAAGCTAAATCATTATTGTACCACAAAGGAAGAGTTTTCATCTATGTAAGCAAATGAGAAACCATTTGAGTGTGGCGAAATGCAATGCGAGTGTGGGAGCAGGAAATGGGCAAAAAGAAACAAAAATGCGTATATTTTTTGCATGAGCGAGAAAATAAACAATATGGTTTATTTGTCGATTTATTATATGGTGTTTCTGAAAACGTTTCTGACTTAAAATCAAAGAACTATTTACAATAAAATCAAATTCTGTTGCATGTCAACTCATGCGAAACTGAAGCCGGAGATATTTCTTCGGTTTTCGTATATTCTTTGGGGCATGTCCCTTCGGGTCGGGTCATTCCAGGGTTCGCTACGCTTCCGCCACGATTCCATCGCGACCGGCTCATTTCTTCGCCGCCTTCTATCTCCCTCATGCTTCACTGTAAAAGTTACTATAAAGCTGAATGAGCTAAAATGA
>JBIQMJ010000408.1:0-3824 GCA_044463445.1 Segetibacter koreensis | reverse complement strand
AAAATAGAATGAGGAAATTGCTGGCAAACCACGCAAAACCTTGTTATAATTCTCACTAACAGAAGTTGTTGAAGTATTGAGATAAATCAAGAGGAAGATCTTCGGGTATGGAAAAAAAGGAATTGACAGGGTTCACACAGATTTGCATTCGAAATCCATTCACCTATGACAACAATCATTGAATTTAAAACCATAGTCATTTTTTACCACCCTCAGGTCAATTTAATTTTATGTGGTTATAATTCTATCAATCCTGAAAGCTTCTCAGGACAAAATTTCGAATTATCGCAACTCTAAAAATCAAGTATATGAACAAAACAATGAAAGGCGTCCTTTACGATGGTCCGGGAGAAATAGAACTAAAGGAAATGCCAGTTCCAACAATGGAAAAAACAATGAAAGCTCTCGTTTACGGCGGTCCCGGAAAAATAGAACTAAAGGACGTACCACTGCCCGAAATTGAAAAACCAACCGACGCGTTGGTCAAAATTATTAAGACAACTATCTGTGGAACAGACCTGGGGATTTTGCATGGCAAAACACCTTCCTGTAAACCTGGTACCACCCTTGGCCATGAAGGGGTAGGGGTAATTGAAGAAGTGGGTGCCGGAATCAGAAGTTTTAAAAAAGGGGATCATGTAATTATTTCGTGCATCACCTCCGATGGCACCTGTGAATATTGCAAAAAGCAAATGTATTCCCACTGCGAGGATGGTGGCTGGATATTAGGTCATCTGATAAATGGTACTCAGGCCGAATACGTTCGCATTCCTCATGCCGACAACAGCCTGCATCATATACCGGAAGGATCGGATGAAGAAGCATTGGTAATGTTAAGCGACATACTTCCGACCGGACATGAAATTGGAGTATTAAATGGAAGGGTAAAACCGGGTGACACCATTGCTATTGTAGGAGCAGGCCCGATTGGCATGTCTGTATTGCTCACTTCTCTTTTTTATGCCCCCGCTAAGATTTTTATGATTGATTTAGATGAGAACCGATTGAATGTGGCAAAGAAATTTGGCGCCACCGAAACCATTAATTCAGGGAAGGAAGACGCTGTGAAAAAGATCATGTCGGAAACAAAGGATGGTGTGGATGTAGCCATTGAAGCCGTTGGTTTTCCTGCCACTTTTGATATTTGCCAGCAGATCGTACGTCCGGGAGGGCATATTGCTAACGTAGGCGTACATGGTAAGCCAGTTGACCTGCAACTGCAGGACTTATGGATCCGGAACATTACATTAAGAACGGGTTTGGTAAATACCAATACCACGCCCATGCTTTTGAAAGTTGTGCTATCCGGAAGGATAGATCCAACGAAATTGATAACCCATCATTTCAAATTGGATGAAGTTATTAAGGCCTACGAAGTATTTGGAAATGCCTCAAAGGAAAAAGCCATGAAGGTGATTATAGAACCTTGACAATTAGTTTTATATGGTTTCTCAGTAAGTTCGTCAGAAGCGTTTATGGAATGCCTGTAATAACCCTGTAGTGGCATAAGCATTTCTGGTTTCATTTTTCACGTCGGAGTTTAAGTTTCGATTGAAGATTAGGAATAGTGAACGAAGAAATAATGAGGATTTGTATTTTGGAAGGAAGAAATTATTTGTTACAAGTATGGATAAACAGGGAATTTAATTAAACACAAATTCCAGGTATTTTTTGCCATCATCGGCAGTTATCCAGCGGAGCGATTCAACTTCGTACATGTAAGTATAGATTCCATCATCCGGAACTTTTACATAGGTTCTACCGGCTATCTGCATTCTATGTTTCTGATAATATTTGGTAAAATACGCCTTTGCTGCCTCATCGGGAATACCATCAAGAGCGATTACCCTTTCTTCATATTCAAGTACGTCAGGGATTGTATTTTTTGTCGTTTTATCTTTTTTATGAATTGTAGTATAAACAGGAGGTTCCACTTTGGTAAGGTATTCCGGAACGCTGCCATCTTTTAAAAAGTAAACGGCAACCGCCACGTTTTCCCAGGGTTGCGCATCCCGCTGAAGATGAGTAATAATACCAACAAGCGGCAACGCCTTTGCATCCATCAGCCGTGCAATCACTTCATTGGAGGCAGCAGGTAAGTAGCCAATCATTTCCTGCTGCCAGTAAACTGCCACTGCAAATTCATCATGTTCATTATCAGGCTGGCGGCGCAACTCCACAATATCCTGTTCCTGCATGTGCGGCAACAATTCCATTCCTTTATAAAAACGAAAACCGGCTACAAAACTTTGTAGCAGAAATACTTTTTGCGAAGCAGCTACTTCGGTAACAGAAAAGAAACCAAGCCCTGATATTCCTATTAGTCTTTTTAGAAAACCTGATCTGTTCATTTGGTTTGGTTGTTTATTTTTTTCATTTTCTAAATTAAAGTATTTCCACAATCCTCCTCTCTTCCTCGCCCAAGCCTACAACTCAAACACCGGCTTGTTTATTTTTTCAGGTTATTATACGGACTATCAGCTTTTCAATAACTTACGTCTTTTCTTAATAATTGCAATATAAATCGTCGTCGTAAATATTGACCTAGCAAGAATGCAAGAACAGCAACTATAAAAATCCACTCTTTATATTTTATCAGCCAATAGATGAACGGCCCACTTATTATGAACCATTCAGCGAGTAGCTTGTATGTTATATATCGCAGCCCCCTAACAACGGCAAATAAGATGACGTCTAATATTAAGATACAAATAATAAATCCTGTCCAAAATATCATTCCATATGCTACTATAGAAAAAGTTGTTCCAAATACAGCCTCGCCAAATGTAAATTTCTCCTGAATTATTGCAGAAAGAAATGCTGTTACAAAAACAGATATAAAGATACTAAGCAGGCTAACCCAATTGGTAAAAATATTTTGATGAATTCTCTGTAGTCGCAATTATAAATCGTAGGTATTAATTATTTTACTCTATTTCTAAATGACTGTTATTGAAATTATCTTTTAGCCATTCTACCCACGAATCCGGAAGTGGACTTCCACAGATGGGTTCATCAATAAATTTTAAGACCATTGGAGAATATACTTTCTGTTTCCTGAAATTTTTTATGTATTGCCTTCTTAATACAACGGTAATCATCCGAAATCATTTACGTGGCTTGCCATACACTACAATACTCTCGTGACCAGCACCGCCGTAAATAAATGCACAGTGCACTTTAGTACCGGGACTGAACTGCTTTGTACCATACCTTATTTTTTTTTCCTGCCCATAAAAATGCTTCCCTATTATATTGCCAACAATACATTCCTCGTATCGTACTCCATTTTCATCAATCATTTTGATAAATATTTTACTACTACCTAAATCAGGCTTTTGTTGAGTTACAAAATTTTTTAGCAAAGCATTAATGTTCTGCCTCATCCACGATTCCCATTCACGAACCGGAATGGTGGTAGATTCGCCAGGCACAAAAGCCATGCTGCCTGTCTGCGCCGGCGTGGATTATTTCTTACACTTCGTGCGGAGTCTTTGTCATTACGATTTCCATGGAAGTCAGAGCATGTTTTTCATTTTTAAAAAGCGGTATTGCTATGGCAAATAAAATCGTTTGAAATAATGAAAAAATGATCAGCGCTTTTGTCATGCCCAAATGAAGCGCTTCGCCGAATAGATAACTTCCCAGGCCGAAGCCTGCGAATAAAGTAAAAGCCATCAAACTCATTGCCTGCCCTGAAATTCCTTTTCCAACCTGGGTAATGATTCCGGCGAGAAGTGGTTGAGTAAGATCATAGCCGAGCGACAGAATTGTGACTGCAAATGCCGCTGTACCGAGCGGTACATCGAATATGAGGATCAGTG
>JBIQMJ010000407.1:0-3837 GCA_044463445.1 Segetibacter koreensis | reverse complement strand
GGGGTGCTCTAAAATTTTGGATGAACAGCCACGCAGTTCTTTCACTCCCGAATATTTCAAAACCGAAAACGGCGTATTGGGTGGTATCACTTCTTTGTATGCGCACCTTCGGAATATCTATGGTCAGGCTTATTATTATAACGCCTGCCTCACGGGCACCGATGAAGCCACTTATGCGCAGAGCGCCGATGGCAATTTTAAAGACATGGATATGTCCGACGCAGGAAAGGTTTCCTCTACCAGTTTCCCAACCAGTATTCCATGGGGCGAATCGTTTTCTGATATTAATACTGCCAGCGGTATTCTTGAAAATGGTTCAGAGGTGGGTATTGCGGCGCCGCTTCTTGCAGAAGCCAGGTTTTTCCGCGCATTTGATTATTTTTTACTGGTTCAAACTTATGGCGGTGTTCCTCTGGATTTAGGTGCAGGTGAATTAAAATTCAATACCAACCCGGTAAGAACTTCTGTCCGGAACACTGTCCCTGAAGTTTATACCAAGGCGATTTTTCCTGATCTTTTGACTGCAATAAATGACTTGCCTGAAGTAGGCCGCGTTACGGGAGGTGTGACTAAAACCGCTGCACGTCTTTATTTGTCAAAAGCCTATCTTACTTATGCATGGTGGCTTGAAAATCCTAACAACATTCCTACTTATCCCCAGGCCGACAGAACAGATCCTGATGGGCACAATGCGCAATGGTATTTTCAGAAGGCCTATGATGTGGCTACCAATGCCATTGATAATCCCGGGCCTTTTGCTTTACAACCGACCTATTATGATGTAAACTACGCACCTAATGATCGCAATAGCGAAATCGTTTTATATGCAGATCATACCGAAACCAGTCAACAATATAATGGGGGAAGTCTTACCTATGGCAGTGGAGGTGCTCCTGATAATTTTGCAGTATGGATGCTCACATGGAACTACACTTTGATCAGAAGTGGAAAAGATCCGTCATGGAGTGGAACCGTGAGTTCTGTTCAACGTGAAGCTGCACAAGATCTTGGGCGTCCGTGGACACGTATGGCACCAACTATTGGAGTGATTGAAAACACATTTGCGGATAAAACAAATGATTCCCGCTATGATGGAACATTCGTTACAGTTTATCGCGGCAACTGGCCAAAAGGAGGTGATGCCACTCCCACTTACTATAATGCTAACGGGCTTCCTGTTCACCCCGGCGACCCCATTCTCACTTTCCTCGACAGCGAACCAGCCACACCAATTGATTATAGCGATTGGGCTTCAAAAAGCAATGTTGGAGCGGGAGCGCTTCCCGGCAGATCAGATTTTGTAATTTCTCCGGAAGGTATCAGCAGGTTGAGATACCCCGGACTTTGGAAACTCGGAACTTACCGTACTGATAATGCGGGAGGCCTGGGTCAGCCTAATGCCGGATCCACCCGACCTTTCAATATTGCAAAATTCTCTGAGCTTTATTTTATAGCAGCCGAAGCAGCCGTAAAGGGCGCAACTACAACAGCAGGAAAAACAGCCTATGATTTAATTAATGTAATTCGTGCACGGGCTGGAAAATGGCGTTATGACAATAATGGAGATAAAGAAAAAATAGAAAACAACAGCGCCGAAATGGTAGCAGCTACTCCAACAACCATTGATATTAACTACATTTTGGCAGAACGCTCACGGGAATATTATGGCGAGGGTTATCGCTGGTATGATCTGGTTCGTACTCAAAAATGGGCTGAACTTTCATCTACTTACAGGATCGGCGGTGCAGGAATTGGTGATCATACTCCAATGACTATAACACGCACCATTGAACCATATCAGTATTTGCGTCCAATTCCACAGGGGCAACTTGATAATATGGAAATGACCGCCGATGAAAAAGCGGCCTATCAAAACCCTGGTTATAATTAATCCTAAAATATAAAGCCTTGTCTGTTGAATTGCAAGGCATAAAGAAGCAGGCTTTTTTTCTCATAATCAAGAATGACGGGGGGATGGATTTTTCATCTCCCCTTTCTTTTTTTAAAATAAGTTTATGATTAAAACTTTGTTTACTGTAAATTTAACCTGCCAGCTGCTTCCTTAACATAGAATTATTTTTGACAAAATCCGTCTTCATTTAACCGTTATGAACAAATTCGTTATTGCTTGCTTCTTCGCTGTATTTTTTTGAATGCTTCTCTCAACATTATAATAATTTTAAAGTGTCAGTTTACTGCCGCGCATATGAAGTAATGCGCGTTCTTTAAAAACTTTTTAGTAATGTCAAATGTTTCCTAGCCCGCAATCTCCAATCGCGGTGCGTGTCCAGGTAATTTTTTATCTGCTATTAACTGTGTCTTGAAAGCCTCGTCCCACTTTGCCTTCAGGTAATTTGGAGGATCGCGCATGCCTTCTTTCGGTATTCAAAAATCGAGTGACCTGTTTAATAGTCGATGGATGCTCAGAAATATAATTTTAACCGCTTATCAAATAAACTAAAAATCTTTCTGCAATCGATTTCATTTTATTAAAAAAGGCTTACATTAGCTCTATAAATGTAATGCTGACGTTTATCAGCATACAATTGCTTGGATAATTTCTTTTTAAATAAAAGCCTTTAACTGAAATAATACAGACAATTATTTCATCGCCTGGTCTTTTGACATAAAGTTCAAAAATGAAAAACGTATTATTTGTTGCCTTACTGTTTTTGATAACCGATTGCTTTGCCCAAAAACAACAGGATTTAAAACTCTGGTACAACCAGCCATCGGGCAATGTTTGGGAAAATGCTTTACCCGTTGGCAACGGATTTCAGGGAGCAATGGTGTATGGAAATGTGGACACAGAAACCATTCAGCTAAATGAATATACCGTATGGAGCGGTAGCCCGAACAGGAATGATAATCCCCTTGCATTAGATTCATTGTCAGAAATCCGCAAACTGATTTTTGAAGGAAAACAAAAAGAAGCGGAACAAATCGCCAACAGAGTTATCATCAGCAAAAAGTCGCAGGGGCAAATGTATGAGCCTGTAGGCGAACTGCACCTGGCTTTTGAGGGACAAAACAATTACACGGATTATTATCGTGAATTGGATATAGAGAAAGCGGTAGCAAAAACATCTTACAAAGTCGGCGATGTTATTTTCACAAGACAAGTGCTCGTATCTTTTCCTGACCGGGTTATTGTAGTGAGATTGACAGCGAGCAAACCGGGCAGCCTTTCTTTCAACGCATTTTATTCGACACCGCAGCCCAATGTAGAAACGAAAACCGCTTCCTCAAAAGAATTAACCATCGGCGGTACAACTATTGATCATGAAGGAGTAAAAGGGGAAGTAAAATTTAAAGGTATTGCAAGATTTAAATTAGAGGGAGGAACGCTTTCGGCTAACGACACGGCGCTGATAATTAAAAATGCAAATGCGGTTACTATTTATATTTCCATCGCTACCAATTTTAATAATTATAATGATGTAAGAGGCAATGAAAATGAAAGAGCAGTTACTTACCTGAACAAGGCATATCCGAAAAATTTTGCCGACATTTTAAAAGCACATATTTCGGCCTATCAAAAATATTTCAACCGGGTGAAGCTCGACTTGGGCACTACCGATGCGGCGAAACTTCCAACTGATGAAAGATTAAGAAATTTTGATACAGCCGACGACCCGCAATTGGTAACGCTTTATTACCAGTTTGGAAGATATTTATTGATTTCATCTTCACAACCGGGCGGCCAGCCAGCTACGCTGCAAGGCATCTGGAATAATAAAATGTATCCGCCGTGGGACAGCAAATACACGATCAACATCAATACAGAAATGAATTACTGGCCGGCTGAAAAAACCAATCTTTCAGAAATGACGGAGC
>JBIQMJ010000406.1:0-3841 GCA_044463445.1 Segetibacter koreensis | reverse complement strand
TACCTGGAGCTGCGCAAAAGGTGCGGGATTCGTAAGCTCCATCTTTGGCACCCATATCCTTCCATCTGTGAGATTTTGCCAGGTAACATCATGCAGATAATCCAAACCATACAACACTTCGCTTTCTACTTTATTACTTATTTTCCATGGTGTGTTAAATGTGAACCTCGCGCCTTTCTTTTCAGAATGAATAGCAGATTGACTGGCAGGTACAAAAGAGGCTGACCAGCCATACACGGTATAAAATTTTTGCAGGTAAGCGTTTGCTTCAAAAGAAGTATTTAAAAATAATTTCTTAGCCTGGTATTTTACATAAGCATTGTGGTTGTAGCGGGTACCTTCGTCTTCTCCCTTTACTTCTCCTTTAACCCCGATAGTTGGGGTTACGCCATATTTACCAATTTGCTCTATGTATTCACTGTTTTGCTTGGAGCCGAAATAATTGTACATCACCTCCACACGGTTTTGGTCATTGATATTCCAGCCAAGCTTTGCGAAGGTGTTGATGATATTGGATTCGCCATAACCATACACCGGCGTAATAGCTACTCCTTTTGCATCTTTATACACTCCTGTTTTTTCAAAGCTTCCCGACAAAACATAATCAAAAGACTTTGCCTTACCGGATACACGCTGGCTCAATCTTATGCCCCCGGTTTCGTCTGCATGAGCAGCCATTCCGGTCTTGGCAACTGTGGTATAAGCTTCGAAAGCTTTAGCAGTTTTCGGTTGTAAAGTGATGTAATTAATAACGCCTCCGTCTGCACCGTTTCCATAAATAGCCGTCGCTCCTTTTATTACCTCAATACGGTCAATGACAGATGGATCAATCGTACGCATATCTCTTGAGCCGTTTCTTAATGGAGTGGATTGTGGAATTCCGTCTATTAAAATCAGCGGTGTTCTTCCGCGCAGTGTTTGCCCGGTATTGCTGGTAGTATTAGAGCTGAGTCCCAGTGAAGGAACTATTTGCCCTAATATGTTGGATAAATTGGGAGAAATGGCGGTTTGCGCCTGTATTTCCCGGGCATTGATTACCTGTACAGAGGCCGGAGTTCTGTCAACAATTTCTGCTTTCCGGCTCGCTGTTACGGTTACTTCTTTTAAGGAAGAAATGGATTTATCCAAAATAATAGTGTTGATTGAAACAGCGCTTGTGTCAGGCACTGAAATCAACTGTTCTGTATTTTTATAACCGACAGAGCTGATAACTAAGGTATAATTTCCCGGCTTTTGGACACTTAATTGGAAGTTTCCATTTTTATCCGCAATAGTATTTTTGAAAGTATTTTTTAATAAAACAGATGCCCCTGATGCAGGCTCACCCTCGGCATTCTTTATCTGTCCATTTATGACCTGGGCAGAAACAACGGTTACAAATAGAGATGCAATTATTAAACAATAAACTTTTTTCATGTACAATTTTTGAAGCGCAAAAGTGCCTCTGATAAGCTCTTTATATTTACGAAAAGAGAAAAACTGATTTACGAAAAGAGTAAAAAACAACTGGATTAGATTAATTCATAAGATTGCATGAAATGAAAAGCCATAATTTGAGATTTCATAAAATTTCACCTATGGGGACTTGAAGGTACTTTTGTATTTTACAGCCGAATAGTCTTTTGTTTGTAGCTGTTTTAATTATTTTGATTCTACCTTTCAAAAACCGTTTTATCAAGTACTTTCCATCTTTAGTAGCAGTAATATTTTAATCGATTATTATAAATTGAAATACCACTAAAACAAAATGCAGCTTTGACTTTTATTTTCTTCCCTTGTTTGATGTCAAAATTTAGCAGAAATACCAACATAAAAACTTGTGCCTATGGAAGGAATAATCCCTGGGCCAGGATATTCGTCTGTGCGAACCGTAAAATACTTTTTATCAGCAATATTATTCACGCCTGCTTTTAAAGAATAATTTTTGATACGGTAACTGGCGCTTGCATCGAAAACAGTATAAGCCGGGATGTAGCCAGCAACAGGATCTGAACTTATTCTTGCGTTGGTAGCGTCGCCATAAGCATCGCCAACATTACTCATTTGAATAGTGCCTGATAATTTTTTATCGGAATAAGAAAGGCCAATTCTGTTGATATATTTTGCAGAGGCCTCAACCCTGTTGCCTTTAAGTTCACCAGTTGTATATTTTGCATCAATTAAAGCAAGAGAATTAAAAATACTTAATCCTTTTTTGGAATGATGATTCAAATATTTCAACAGATCAAATTCAACATAGCTTTCTAATCCTTTGTGCACACTATTAGCAACATTGGTTCGTAAAGTATAAGGTTCACCAGAACCGGAATTTATGAGTATAGTTCCAATCCTTTTATTGTACGCCATATAAAACAATCCGAGATCAAAATTCAAATAATTTTTAACAGTGCCACGGTAGCCAAGATCGGCATTAAAGCCACTGGCATCTTTGAGATCAGGATCTATTTTTGAAGTAACACCAATGGGAGCGATTTCTGAATAAGAGATCGGCCTGTAAGCCTGGCTTATATTGCCATAGACATTTGTATTGCCAGTTACTTTGTATTCTGTTCCGAAGCCAAATAAAGGAAAATACCTATTACGGTTTTCATTGGAAAGAATTTTTGTGCCATCTGTCTCTTTGTAACCATTACTGGTGCTCTTAAGATATTCAAAGCGAAAACCGGGAGTAATACTTAAACGGTTATTCAATCTGAAAATATTTTCAATAAACGGAGCAATATTAGTAGTAGTGAAATCAATGTTTTTCTCATATTGTCCGGTAATAGACAGATCAAAATCAAATCCCGTAGTTCCTTCGCCTCCACTTTGCTTTTTAAACCAGGCATACGTATATCTTATACCTCCCGCCAATGTATTCTTCATTTTAGCAAGCTTATAATTATGCAGCAACCTGATTTCTGTTGTTGTATTGTTCATGTTTTCATTCTCTACTTCCCGATTTACATATTTTCCAGTGGACGGGTCAATTTCATCAAGGGCGGCAGCACCTCCATCTTCATTACGCCAGACCAGTGCGCGGTTACTAAACATTAAAGAGCTTTTTATGCTTAAAGATGTCTGAGGAGAAATGATTAGATTAGCATACGCAGACACAATGTTCCATGGGCTTTTTATCCAGTTCCTGCTTCTAAAAGAAGACCTGGGATTTGCATTAAACATACTGTCAGTGAGGCCACCGGGCATTTTTATTCTATTGCGGAGAAGGGTATATTCCACTCCCACATTCCATTTTTCAGAAGGAGTATATTGTATTTTCCCGAAGGCTGATAATTGCCATTGCTTACTGTTGGGTCTCCATCCCTGCATGGTACGAAACTGTGCAAAACCGTAATAGCTTACTTTATGGATCATTCCTCCTACCGAGTTGAATGTATTGAATAAACCATTACTACCGGCAGTTTGAGAAGTGTATAACTCAAAAGATTTGTCTTTTGGCGGTTCGTTTAAAACATAATTTACCATGCCTCCAAACTGTGGACCAAACTGAAGCGAAGCGGCGCCTCTCACCATTTCTATACGGCTTACCGCTTCCATTGGTGGAAGGTAATATGCTTCGTTATAACCAAAAACATCCCCGCTGATATTGTAGCCGTTTTGCCTTGTATTCATCTCTATACTCTGATAAGGATTAAGGCCACGTGTAGCAATTCCGTTTGCAGTAAAGCCACCAGTTTCAGTTTCCACAATACTTAACCCCGGAATTCTTCCTAATATCTGCCTGGTATTATTAATCGCTTTGTTTGCATCCAAACTATCTACAAGGATGACTTCATTTTTTTTGCCAGCATAGATAATTCCATCTTTTACATCCGGCATGTGCCCGGCACCGCTTACTGTT
>JBIQMJ010000405.1:0-3845 GCA_044463445.1 Segetibacter koreensis | reverse complement strand
TTGAGGGTTTGTTTAAAGGTTCTTCTGCAAGCCTGGTAATGCATGCATTGGGAAACCATCGCGCTTCAAAAGAAGAAATCCGGGAAATTAAAAAGTACCTGGATGAAATTGAAAACCGGCATTCCACGAAAAAGAAATCATCGTAAACCGGCATTTGAAATTGAAAGTAATTCTGAAAATTGCACCGAATCTTTGAAAATTAAAACGATAAAAAAATGCATCAGTTTAATTTTTTATTTTCTCCTGCGGCAGAAGCGCTGGGACATGCTTTATTGTTCAGCATAGGACAGGCATTTGTTATTTTTCTTTGCCTTCGCCTTCTTTTGAAATTTATTCCAAATGTATCTTCTCATGTAAAATATTCACTGGCTTATGGTGCGTATCTCGCTATTGGGGCCTGGTTTTTTGCCACCCTGATTCGCCAGTATTCAGTAGCGCAAAGTGAAGCCGTTATTCAACAGTTTATTGGCGAAAATTCTTTTAACCCAATTGGTTTTGATACCGCATCAATTGGCTCTTCATTTTTTTCAATGTCTTTTTTGAATGAGTATTTGCCGTTGCTGGTGGCCCTTTACATGGTGGGTATTTTTTGTTATTCAATAAGATTGTCAATTAATTTTTTTCAAATTGGCTGCCTGAAAACCAAAGGCCTTTATGAAATGGATGCGGAGTGGCAGCATCATATTATGAGCCTTGCCAGCCGCATGGATATCAGGCGTCCTTTGCTAACTTATTTTTCAGCAAAAGTAAAAACACCTATGATGATTGGTTTTCTCAAACCGGTTATCCTGCTTCCTTTTACAGCCATGAATCATTTGTCGGCTGAGCAATTTGAAGCGATAGTATTGCATGAGTTGGCTCATATCCGCCGGAATGATTACCTGATGAATCTCATACAATCCGTGTTGGATACGGTTTTGTTTTTTAATCCATTCACCTGGTGGCTCACCCAATACATTCGTGAGGAAAGAGAGAAGTCGTGTGATGAAATGGTATTGCAATTTTCCGATCCGTATCCTTATGCACGCGCTTTACTTTCTCTTGAAGAACCTTTATCAAAAAAGCCGTTAATCATGACTGCTGTTGGGAAACGTTCCCATTTATTTCACCGTATTAAAAACATTATGGAAATGAAAAATAATCATTTAAACCTCCGTCAGAAATTGATTGCATTCCTGGTGATTGCGATGGCAATTATCTCCGTTTCATGGCTAAGCCCTTCAGAAAATAAGGCTCATAATTCTGAAAATCAAAAAAGCATTAACCAGCAAACATCAACTATCTCAACGGTATCGTTCTTTACATTTTTGCCTTTCAACCTTTTGGATTCAACTCCGGGAGAAATAGCGCCTTTGCCTCCTGCTCCGCCTCTTTCACCGGCGACACCGATGGCTATGGCTCATGAGGGAGTTCCACCTTTGCCACCTGCACCTCCGGTTGCTCCAGTACCACCGGCAGCGCCGCTTCCTCCAAATCCCTTGTACGAAATGAATGATACTATTCCTCCTTCATCAAGCTATTTCAATAGCAAGGAATGGAAAAAACAAGAAGAAGCTATAAAAAAAAGTACCGAGGAGATGCGTAAATATTTTCAAAGCGATGCATGGAAAAAACAACAGAATCTGATGAAGGAAAATTCATTGGCAATGAAAAAATATTTCAACAGTCCTGAATGGAAAAAACAGCAGCATCTGATTAAGAAAAATGCAGTAGAAATACAGAAGCATTTTAACAGCCCTGAATGGAAAAAGCAAGTGGAACAGATGAAAAAAAGTGGAGAAGAAATGAAGAAATATTTCGATAGTCCTGAATGGAAGAAGCAGCAGGAGTTGATGAAAAAGAACGGGGAGGAAATGAAAAAATATTTCAGTAGTCCTGAATGGAAGAAGCAACAGGAAATGTTTAAAAAGAATGCTGAAAAGATGAAAGATTATTTCAATAGTCCTGAATGGAAAAAGCAACAGGAAGAACTAAGTCACGCTACCGATTCCTCTTTGTCAGCCTTTTTCAAAAGTGATGCATGGGAAAAGCAACAGGAAAATATTCAAAAGGCTGTTGCAAAGACACAGGATTTTTTTAAAAGTGAGGTATGGAAAAATGTTCAGCAAAATTTACAGCAACTACAAACTGAGCAGCAAAAATATCAGGATGGCGCCGATTTGAAGAAGAAATAAACTTCGCATCTCGAAATAAAAACCAGCAAACTTGTTCGTTTGCTGGTTTTTATTTTAAGTGATTATTTAAAAACGGATCAATTACTCTTCGGCTTAAATCCTTCTTTTAAAGTAACGGTTCGGTTAAAAACCAAAGCGCCTGGTTTGGAGTCTTTATCGATACAGAAATATCCATTCCTCACAAATTGGAAATGACTTCCCGGTTCCGAATATTGAATATGTGGTTCAATAAATGCTTTTTCTATAACCTGCAACGAATCAGGATTGATGTAACTTTTAAAATCCCCTTCTTCTGCGGCGGGATTTTCTACGGTAAATAACCGGTTGTATAACCTGACTTCTGCTGTGGCAGCATCCTTTGCATTGAGCCAGTGAATCGTACCCTTTACTTTTATATTACTGGTATCATGGTGGCTTCTGCTTTCAGGAATATACGTGCAATGAATTTTGGTTACATTTCCTTCATCGTCTTTTTTAAAACTCTCACAACGGATAATGTATGCACTTTTCAAACGTACCATTTGGCCGGGCGCAAGCCTGAACCATTTTTTCACAGGCTCTTCCATAAAATCATCTTTCTCTATCCATAATTCTTTTGAGAAGGTCACGCTTCTTATATTATTAGGATCATTGGGAAGGTTTTCAGTGGTTAATTCTTCTGTTTTATTTTCATCGTAATTATCAATGATCAGTTTTATCGGATTCAAAACAGCCATCACACGATTAGCAGTTTGATTCAATTCTTCTCTGATACAAAATTCCAAAAGACTAATGTCAATTAAATTATCGCGTTTGGCAACGCCGATCTTTTCGCAGAAAGCCCGAATGCTCGACGGTGTATATCCTTTTCTTCTGAAACCTGACAGAGTAGGCATCCGTGGATCGTCCCATCCTGAAACAAATTTTTCATTTACTAATTGTAATAATCTGCGTTTGCTCATCACCGTATAGGTCATGTTTAACCGTGCAAATTCATATTGACGCGAAGGGAAAATTTCTAGTTTTTCGATGAACCAGTTATATAAAGGCCGATGGGGAACAAACTCCAGTGTGCAAATGCTGTGGGTGATATGCTCGATGCTGTCGCTTTGTCCATGTGCAAAATCATACATAGGATAGATGCACCATTTATCTCCGGTGCGATGATGATGCGCGTGTTTAATCCGGTACATGATTGGGTCGCGCATTAACATATTGATGTGTTGCATGTCAATTTTGGCGCGTAATACTTTTTCCCCGTCCGCATATTTTCCGTTTTTCATTTCCTCGAAAAGACGAAGGTTTTCTTCTATGGTCCTCTTCCGGTACTGGTTTTCTATTCCCGGTTCTGTCGGAGTTCCTTTTTCCGCAGCAATCTGTTCTGAAGTGCTGTCATCAACATATGCCAAGCCTTTATTAATAAGCTTTACCGCAAAAAGATACAATTCATCAAAATAATCGCTGGAATAATATTCATTGCTCCAGGAAAAGCCGAGCCAGCGAATATCTTCTTTAATGCTCTCTACATATTCGACATCTTCTGTAACAGGATTGGTATCATCAAACCGAAGATTGGTATGGCCCTTATATTTTTCAGCAAGGCCAAAATTGAGGCAAATACTTTTTGCGTGGCCAATGTGCAAATAGCCATTGGGCTCAGGCGGAAAGCGTGTTAATATACTATCATATTTT
>JBIQMJ010000404.1:0-3852 GCA_044463445.1 Segetibacter koreensis | reverse complement strand
GCACAACCACGTCTGGCTCAATCCGGTGGCTTTATTTTCAGCTCTTTGAATTCGGGTTCTGTATTCAACAATGGTATGGAAATAGCACTTACTGGTAAAGTAGTTTCACAAAAGAACTTCACCTGGAATTCAACTCTGAATTTTTCCTATAATAAAGGGAGATTAGGCACTTTCATCCCTGGAGTACAGTATTTTTATCCAACAGATGCTCAATTCGGAACCATAAAAGCTGCCTCCATTCCCAACGGTGGATATTTTTCAGGGATGACCGGTCAGTCTTATTTGCGTCCATCTGATGCAGATGGAAAAGAATTGTCAAGTGGTAAATACCTGATAGATCCTAAAACCGGATTGTATAAAATCAATCCTGCAGTTCTGGTGGTAGGAAATCGTGAACCCGATTTTATTGGTGGTTTTGAAAACACTTTCCGCTACAAGGCATTTACCTTATCCCTATTGCTTGACATTCGCATAGGTGGAGATGTATTTAACGGTACTGAGTATGCAATGGTGGTGAACGGCTTGAGTAAACAAACTTTGCAGAACAATCGTCAATCAGTAACATTAAATGGAATAAGCAGTGTGACAGGATCTGATACGACCATCACTTACAGTGCAGATCAGTCATACCCCATTGGTAGTACTACCTATTCTGGTAATGCTATGATTCAAAATTATTGGTCTAACTATGCAGCCAACTCTTATAATTTTATCACTTCAGTAAATTGGTTAAAACTTCGTTCACTGTCTTTGGCTTATGACTTCTCCGGAATCTTGAAGAATCAAAAAGTTATAAAAGGACTTACTGCTACTGCAATCGGAACCAACCTGTTTACATGGACCAACTATAAAGGAATGGATCCTGAAGTAAGTGCAGCCGGTGGAACCGGAGGCTCAGGTTCTACAGGTATTGATTACCTCGGAGTGCCTGCTGTAGCAAGTTTCACATTTGGTATAAATCTTAAGTTTTAAAGTCAAAAACAAAAATCATGAAAAAAACAAAATATATTATTCTGGGTTGCGTACTCGTAATGAGTTTTGCTTCCTGTAAAAAATGGTTGGACGTTAATACCGACCCGGATAACCCCAACAACCAAAGCGTGTTAATTCAAAACCGGGTTCCGTGGATTCAACACTTTTACCAATACACTGCCGGGGTAACCAATTATCGTACTTCACTCCAGGCAGGAGTTTATTATAGTAATACTGGCGCGGGTGCCAGCTTTAGCACTACATGGCAATGCTCAAGTGCTAATTCTACCACTCCCTATCAAACATGGTTTATCGAGGTGTCTTCCAATGTAGTGGATTTATATAATTCTGCTAAGAAAAAAGGCGCCTATCACTATATGGCCGTCGCCGATGTTTTCAACGCATTGGGTTATATGGAAATGCTGGATCTGTATGGCGAAATGCCTTATACAGAAGCAGGAACCGGGAATCCAAGTCCTAAACCTGATGATGGTAAAACCATTTATAATGGATGTATGGACCATTTAAATGAAGCCATTAGCCTGTTCAATAAACCACAGGAAGTGGGTGCTCCCGCTCTTTCCGCAGGAGATTTGTGGAATAACGGTGATGTAAACAAATGGATCAAATTGTGCTGGGGATTGAAAGCCCGCTATATGCTCAAACTTTCTAAAAAAACAGATTTGTTTAATGCTGATTCTATTCTTTATTGCCTTTCACAGGGACCTCAATCCAATGCCGATAATACAGTAGGGCCGGGTTATAACAACAGTACAGATGTTGACTACCTTTATTTTGATCCTGTGGTAACCAACGGTAACTTCGATTATGCAGCTTACGGTAACTCTATCCGTATTTCCGGGTTTTATTACAATCTTTTGACCGATATGAATGGTTCAGGAGTCATTGATCCACGCATGTCTAAAATTGTACCGGCTTCCATGTCCAATGTTAAATTGAATAGTTCTGGACAGGTAAGTTCTTATACCTGGAATCGTGGAGTAGGTGTAGATTCTTATGATACTGCTACCAGGTTGTTAAAAGGAGGGCCAACTTCTATTCAGACCGCGACTTATGCCGCTTCCGATAAAACAATCACTTATACCATTGCTGATGGAACTGATCTTGCCAATTTCATTGCCGCACAACAACAGGTTGGCCGTGCTTACACTGTTGACGGAAACAAGGTAAGCATCACCTACCCTGCCGGCTCCATTTACATTAACAGCTCCAATTATGTTTATGCTGGAGATACTGTTTATGTAAACATGCGTAGTAGTGCTCTGGCTACCTCAGGAAACCCCAATCAGCCTGCTAATGATGTGAACTGGTATCCATCAAAAGATGCCTATTCTGCGGGTGTTATTGGTTCAACAGGCTCCTTCCAGGTTCGTCCTGTTTCTGACCAGGATATTCTGACTTATTACGAAATGTGCTTTATTAAAGCGGAAGTTTATATGAGAAAGGGCGACCCTGCAGACGCCTATACCGCTTACATTGCAGGCATCCAGGCTAATATGGATAAGATGCAGACTAAACTCGCTGAATGGAAAGGCGCCGGCTTTAATAAAAATGCTGCGGGCGTTGTTATTCCTGATATGGAACCTATGGATCCGGCTGATATTGCGGCATATATGACCAGTAGCGCTGTGGCACAAGGCCCGGGTACTTTGAGCATGTCAGACATTATGCTGCAGAAATATATTGCCATGGGTTGCAGTATTGAAAATTGGAACGATATGCGCCGCTTCGATTTTAGTGCCGGCGATGTTGGCAATTTTGGAGTGGTTTATCCTGATTATCAAAGAGGCCCTTTATTTACAGGCCAGGCTCAGTTGACAGGTGGCGCTCCAAATGATCCAAGATATTGGATGCGCCGTTGGATGTTGCCTCCGACTTATGAAATCAATTACAACTCAGTTCATACGCTTGCCTTAAATCCACATGCTGCTGATCCAAATATATGGAGCATGCCGGTTTGGTGGGATTGCGCAACAGATGACCAATATTATGGCTATCTAAAAAATTAAAAAAGGATGACTTACCTCAATTAAACTTAAAGAGGCATTCTCAAATACGGGCAAAAATTCTTGCCCGTATTTTTTTAAAAATTCCCTGATGCTTTTTAGGAAACTTTGATCTGGCCGAAACATGAAATAAGTACATTGCCGCGCAGATAATTTTATATTTAATGAAGAATTTATTCGTATAGGCATAACCGTTATACTTTTTTTAGATGAATAATTTTTTCCGGTGAACCAATAAATAGTTTCAAATCTTTGAATGCTTTAGGTTTTATTTTCGTATACACATCACTGTTATGCCTGCCAGGATAAACCTGCCCTATTGCAGCAGGCCAATAAATAATTATAATTTTCATTTTACCTAAGAATTGCTGGTCATTCATGTTTTAACCACACATTTCTAAAGTAAAGAAAACGCAGTTACCGCATATTTTTGGATTTGAAACAAATAATTTCGGTGGCGCTTCACTGATTCTTGCTTTTGCTTTTTGTTTTATCACTTTTTTTCAACAAAAATCCGCAAAACATTTCTTCGATATTCAAATGAGATGGAATTTGAAACACCTGAGAACATAATAGTTTTACAAAAATCAACAACTCATTTTCAAAATATTCTCTTCATTTTCAAAATATTCTCTCCTAAATTATTTCATATTTGCGGTTTAAAATGAAAATATTTTGCGGTTTTTGCACTTTTAATAAATCTTTGTCATAAGTTTGTTAGCGTAAACAAAAATCGTAATGCTTAAGATAGAGAGACAATCCTTCATTCTCCACCAGGTAAACCTGCACAACAAAGTTTTATCGGCTGATCTCAGCAAGCAAATAAATGTTTCAGACGATACCATACGCAGGG
>JBIQMJ010000403.1:0-3875 GCA_044463445.1 Segetibacter koreensis | reverse complement strand
AGAGAGTTGCCCTTCCGTTGATGCAAAAGGTAACCCTTTGATTGAGCCGGTTTTGGAATTTAAAAACTCAATGAGTTTTGAAGATGGATTAGGTGTTGTATCCATTGGCGGCGTAGTATATGAGGGTGCAACTGTAAATTACTTAAAAGGTAAATACCTTTTTGGTGTATGGACAATGGAACATGGATCACCAAAGGGTAATGTGTATGCTGCTACCAGAACAGGTACCGATTGGTCCTATAAAAAACTGGGAATAAAAGGCCAGCCAGGTGGCCAATTAAATCTTTTTCTCCTTGGGTTTGGCCAGGACAACAGTGGAGAAGTGTATCTGCTTACCAGCAATAAGGAAGCACCCTCAGAAAATTCAGGCAGAGTGTTAAAGTTAGGTTTCTAAAATCAAAATGAACAACTCAAGTTATTATCAAATTTAAATCAACTTATCATGGAAATGCAAAGTCAAAAAATGAACACTGGTAAAGAGCACAAAAACCAATACAGCAAGCTGCTCCTGATGACGGTGCTATCCTTTATTGCGATGTATCTCTTTATGTACTCGATGATAAACAGCACGGCTAATTTTTATAATAACATAGACAATTTTTACATGGCGGGGCTTATGGCTATGCCGATGGTGATATTTGAAGTGCTCATTATGAGAAGCATGTACATGAATAAAAAGAAAAACGCCATAATCATTGGAGCAAGTGTCATAGTGCTAATTGCTTTCTTTTTTTTCATCCGGCAACAAACCGCCGTTTCCGATAAACAGTTTCTGAGAGGTATGATTCCGCATCATGCGGCGGCCATATTAATGAGTAAAAAAGCTCCGTCCCAAGATCCGGAAATACAAAAGTTACAACAGGAAATCATATCGAGCCAGGAAAGAGAGATTACCGAAATGAAAGCGATACTGGAAAGATTAAAAAAGTAAAGCATAGTAACACGATGACGCTCACTTGAACTCTTTTTTCAAAATGGCAGCAGCAAATCTTATACATATCCATTGGAATATCAATCCTGAAATCTTTCGTATCGGAGGATTTGGAATCAGATATTATTCATTAATGTTTGGAATGGCATTTTTATTTGGTTACCTGATATTGTCAAAAATATATAAGCGCGAAAATGTATCAATTCATCTCTTAGATAAACTTACCATTTTTATCGTTCTTGGAACATTGATTGGGGCAAGATTAGGACAGGTTTTCTTTTATGAATTCGATTATTATAAGCATCATCTCCTTGAAATAGTATTGCCGTTTAGTATCAACCAGGGAAATTTTGAGTGGACAGGTTACCAGGGTTTGGCAAGTCATGGAGGAGCGATTGGAATACTGATAGCATTAGAATGGTATTGTAAAAAATACAAGCAATCTTTTCTTTGGGTAATAGACAGGTTAGTAGTTGTTGTTGCCCTTTCGGGTTTTTTTATTCGCATTGGAAATCTTTTCAATTCAGAAATAATTGGCAAGCCAACCAATCTGCCATGGGCTTTTATTTTTGAAAAAGTAGATTTTATTCCCCGTCATCCTTCCCAGCTTTACGAAGCAATTGCTTACCTGCTCATCTTTTTTGTTTTATGGAAGTTGTACCAAACAAAAGGTTTGCAACTTAAAAAAGGCTTTTTATTTGGCCTGTTCCTTGTTCTTGTTTTCGCAGCAAGGTTCTTCATTGAATTTACTAAAGAAAATCAGGAAGCATTTGAAAACGCACTACCGATTAACATGGGACAAATTTTAAGTCTGCCTTTTATAATAGTGGGAGTCTATTTCCTTCTTAGAAAAGGACGAAAGAGTAAAATAAAAAATAATCATTCAAAAAATATATTTTATGATACATAAACGTCGTAAGTACTCCCATTAGCTGGTACTGCTATCATTCCGGCAAATGAACCATAGCCAATATGCCACAGCATAAGAAGCATACAAGCCATCATCCTATAAATTGTTTCCCGTCACTCTTTAAACTTATTGTATGAAACAAGCGTTTATTTGTATCTGCCTATTATTGTCTGTCAATTTTTACAGCAAGGCTCAACAAAAGCAGTTTCCAAGTAATGACACTACTTTGGAACTGCTACCTTCTGAGGCTTCACACCAAAGCAGCTTACCAGCCCGTAAAGGTAAAATTGTTGAATACAATTTATATGTAAAAGACACCATCGTCAACTTTACGGGTAAAAAACAATCAGCCATTGCTATTAATGGACAAATTCCTGCACCTACTTTATACTTTACCGAAGGGGACACGGCAAAAATTTATGTACACAACCTTAAAAAAGAAGAAGTGTCCATTCATTGGCATGGCATATTATTACCCAACCGGGATGATGGTGTACCCTATCTTACTACTGCGCCTATAAAAGCTGGCGAAACCCACCTTTTTGAATTCCCCATCCGGCAAACAGGTACTTTTTGGTATCACTCTCACACAGGGGTGCAGCTACAATCGGGGCTGTATGGACCTTTGGTTTTTTATAAAGCGAACGAAAAAAGACAACCGGAAGAAGTGCTGCAAATTTCAGACTGGACGGATATTAAACCAAAAGAAGTACACCGCCTGCTTAAAAGAAATACAGACTATTTTGAAATAAAGAAAGATGCGGTACAAAGCTATGGAGAGGCTTTGCTTAAAGGGCATTTATGGGACAAACTTAAGTTTGAGTGGGTACGAATGCCCGGTGTTGATCTTACAGATGTTTTTTACCCTAAGTATTTAATGCATGGGCTTCCGCAACGCTCTTTCCCGCAATATAAAAAAGGTGATTCTATTCGCCTTCGTATCATCAATGGTTCTGCCGCCACTTACTTCTGGTTACAGTTTGCAGGCGGAAAAATAAAAGTACTATCCGCAGATGGCAATGATATTGTGCCGGTGGAAGTTGATAAATTGTTAGTTGCCACTGCGGAAACATATGATCTAATGATAAAAATTCCAGATGACGGGCAATACGAGTTTAGAGCTACTGCACAGGATATAAAAGGATATGCTTCTGCATACTTTGGTAAAGGCACCGTTATAAAAGCGACTGATATTCCAAAAGTAGATTATTTTAAAACCATGCATGAAATGAATATGATGATGGCTCAAATGAAGAAAATGGGAATGAAGATGGTAATGGGTTCGAAAATGGAAGATAAAAATATGCCCCCGATGCCGATGAATATACTGAAAGGAATAGAAACACCTATGCAAATGCACATGGAAGACAGCATGATGAAAAGCATGCAAAGCATGAGCGGCATGAAGATGCAAAACAACATGAGCAATATGCAGCAAATGCCAATGAAAGACAGTTCGATGAAAAAAATGAATGGCATGAAAAACCAAAAAAATAAAAACAACATGCAGGCAATGCCAATGAAAGATAGCTCGATGAAGAATATGCAGGCTATGAACAGCATGAACATGCAAAACAATATGAACAACATGCAGGCAATGCCAATGAAAGGAATGAATATGCCAGATACAATGCCTATGAAAATGCGAATGATGCAGCAAATAATGATGATGAAAAACATGAAGTTAACCGGCATTGATGTTCCTCCGGGTAATGGCACTGATAAAGTGTTGAGTTATGACATGCTTAGGCAAGATACTTCTACAGCACTTGCTCCTGACCGGCCCTGGCGGGAAATTCATCTAACATTAAGTGGCAGTATGCTGCGATATGTGTGGTCGATAAACGGAAAAACGTTTTCTCAACTCGATGAAAAAGTAATGATTCACAAGGGGGAAAATGTGCGAATATTTTTCACCAACGCCACCATGATGGAGCACCCTATGCACCTGCATGGCCACTTTTTCAGGGTAGTAAACATGCAGGGCGATTATGCACCCATGAAACACACGTTTAATATAAACCCCATGGGTAT
>JBIQMJ010000402.1:0-3876 GCA_044463445.1 Segetibacter koreensis | reverse complement strand
ATGGATTAACCTTTAACTCTATAGGCAAAATAAATCCAAAATCCTCATCAGAAGATATTACCAATTATAATTTAACCGATAATGTAAATGTATTAACTAATCCCTTTATTTATTACAGGCTAAAAACGGTTGGTTACAATGGACAGATTGCCTATAGCAAAATTGTCAAATTATACACTGGAGAAAAACAAGGGGAGACCATAATTATCACTCCTAACCCGGTTAGAGACGTGATGCGCCTGAATATTTCTTCATCCACCCGTGGAAGCGCAGAATTGTCTATATATGATGTTGCCGGGAGACAGATGATGTCTTTGCCCGTAAGTGTACAAAAAGAAAATACTATGGTAGAGGTTAATGGTTTTCAAAGTTGGCCCCGTGGTGTTTATTCTGTAAAGGTTTCATTAGGTAATAGCCTATTCGTAAAAAGAATGGTGTTAATAAAATAGGAGAGCTTATTGATACTGGTGATCTTACTTTTTTACTTTTTCATTTTCTCTTCATGTTGGCGTTTTATGTTTGGCTGATAACTATTTAAAACCATAAAAAATGTTTGCTAACAAAAAATTTAAATCAATTATGAAAGTAAATTCCAACAAATCAATGGTAAGTATTGCCATCTTATTCAGCAGTATTTTATTTTTCTCCTGTCAAAAAAGTAACAGTGGAGATAATCCGGTAAGGTTGCAGGTTCACTTGACCGATAGCCCCGACCCCAACGTTAAGGAAGTGTGGGTAGATGTAAAAGAAGTGCGGATAAGTATGGAGGATACCAACTGGATTACCCTTGATGGTGCACATCCGGGGCTTTATAACCTGTTGGATCTGACAGATGGTAAAGATACCTTACTGGCAGATGCTCAAATCCCTGCAGGTAATATTTCACAGATACGCCTGGTACTGGGAGATAACAATTACATTATCACCAAGAGCGGCGAAAAAATAGATCTGACCACCCCCAGTGCGCAACAATCAGGATTAAAAATACAAATTCACCAGGCTGTAACAGGTGGTATATTGTATAGGCTGGTACTGGATTTTGATGCCGGTAAATCCATCGTAAAAGCAGGTAATAGCTCCCATTACATTTTAAAACCTGTATTGAGGATTATTTCCTTTGTTCCATCAGGAGGCAATTTAAAGGGTGTGGTAACCCCTGATTCTGTAAGAACATTAGTGTATGCCATTAACGGCGCTGATACCGTTGCTTCCACGTACACAGACACATTGAATGGTAATTTTTGGTTTGGAGATATACCTGCCGGAAGTTATTCGCTTTCTTATTCACCAACAGATACTACTTTTAAAGATGCGCAGCGTAATGTTTCTGTAGTATTGGGACAAACTGCAACAGCAGATACCGTAGTGCTCAAAAAAAAATAAATTTACGATTCGCAGACTGAAAAAAGAATAACAAACATTAGTAAATGCTTTTAACTGGTCCTCGTTGCAACGGGGACTAGTTTTATTAATAGGCAAATTGTATATTCACCAGTTTCTTTCTTTTCATGTTGACTCACGCGTCCCGCTCAGTAAACAAACAATAATGAGTCCACTCCGAAAAGAAGACTGCATTGTTTATCACTAGTAAGAGTACAAAAATGTGCATAACAATTACTTGTTTATCAAACTGCGCCCGGTAATTAATTTCATTATTTTGTAACTTGTGGTTGTACTATATAGTTAAGGTAATTTATGTTCAGAAAGACAGCTAAAGAGCAACAATTAGGAATTTTTTCATCCACTATAATCTTCTTTCGGGTAAATCGAAAGATTATTATCAACAAGCCGATGCATGGCACAATGTTTTTCGCAAAGAGGTAACTATGCGACGTGGTTGCAAAATGAATAATTTTTAAAGTAAACGAAGAAATAACGTGAATTTTAATTTTCAAAGAGGTTAAATCCGATACATTTTTACTTTCAAAACTTTTACTCTGATTTTCATTTTTTGTGTAATAGCATAAGCGGAAGATTGAAAGCGTTCCAGTTCCGCTTTAGGCTTTACTCACAACATTTTTATTTATAGTTGCCGTATTTGGATATTTTGATTGGACGAAAATATTAAAACAAACAGATGAAACCGGTAATTAAAAACAAACTGGCAGAGTTTTCAAAAATTGCAGATGAACAACAAATCTTATCTGATGAGCAATTAGAAATTATTTATAAAGAAAAATGGTTTAAACTTTTTGTGCCAAAAATAAATGGCGGCCTGGAACTAAACCTTCCGGCCGGATTAGAAACAGAAGAAGCATTGGCACGCATCGACGGTAGTCTCGGCTGGACAATAACCTTATGCAGTGGAGCGTCACAATTTATTGGATACCTTCCCGCAGAATTATCAGAAAAAATGTTCAGGAATGAAAAAGTTTGTTTTGGTGGAAGTGGCGCTGTAACAGGAACAGCAGTGGAAACAGAAGATGGTTATACCATCAACGGATCCTGGAAATACGCAACAGGCGCACCGTACTGTACTCATTTTACGGCCAATTGCCTTATTCAAAAAAACGGGAAGCAACTATTAAATAAAGAAGGCAAACCGGTTTATAAATCATTTTTATTTACGAAAGAAGAAGTGAAAATTTTCAAAGACTGGAATCCAATGGGATTAAAGGCCACTGCCAGCCATAGCTTCCGCATAAAGGATTTGAAAGTTTCCAAAGAGCGGGCTTTTATAATTGATCCGGACTTTGCTACGTTACCAGGTTTGATCTATCAATATCCATTTTTACAATTTGCTGAAACTACACTTTGTGTAAATATATCAGGTATGGCCTTGCATTTTTTAGATGAGTATGAACAATTGGTAATCCTATGGCATCAATCAAAAAAATATGATGATAAGGTGATTAACATATTGGAAGAAAAGTTGGAAAAAGCTAAGAACAATCTCCAGGAGAACCGTATTGCTTTTTATGAAGCAATAAATGCATCATGGAAAATGCTGAAACAAAACCATAGTATTACCCGTGACATGTTGGATAAAGTTTCTCTGTCAAGCCGTCAACTTTCGTTCAGTGCACGTAAGATGGTAGCAGAATTATATCCTCATTGCGGAGTATCGGCTACTCAAAATGGAACTATAATTAATTTAATTTTCAGGGATATTTTTACCGCCAGCCAGCACTATTTGTTGAATATTTGATAGTACTGTTTTTACCGTACAGACCAGGAGGGAATGTTACTCTCCTTTAAGAGATTCAAATTTTATATTATCGGGCATCACATGAACAGCCTTGAAATCTTGTGTTGCTTCAATCTGGTGTTTTATTTTTGCCGGTACGATAAAGGCATCTCCTTGCAAGCTGCGCGGCATCTTAGCATTTTGTGAAGTGCTTTATGCTCGGTGTGAAGCGAGGTGGGTGTTTTAACTTTCATGATTTTCGTGTTTTAAACATTAACACTAAAGAGATACCCCACAAGGGTAGATAATGCCATTGCAATAATCCCCCAAATCACAATTCTTATAATTGGCTTCACGATACTGGTGCCTCCGGATTTTCCTGATACGGCACCCAGTATTATCAAACAAATGATAGTAACTGCATAAAGGAAATACTCCATATTTTTTACGGGTGCAAAAATGGTAACGATAAGAGGTAATATGCCACCGCCAATAAATGCAGCGGCTGAAGCAAAAGCTGCCTGTAATGGATTTGCCTTGCTAACTTCATTGATACCCAATTCATCCCTGGTATGGGCTCCCAGTGCGTCAAATTCAGTCAGTTCTTTAGCTACCTGCTCTGCCGTTTCTTTTTTTAAACCTCTTCTTATATAAATCTCACCTAAAATTTTCAATTCATTGTCAGGCATATCTGTCAGTTCCTGTCTTTCTCTTTCAATATCAGACTTTTCAAGGTCTGATTGAGAACT
>JBIQMJ010000401.1:0-3881 GCA_044463445.1 Segetibacter koreensis | reverse complement strand
GCTATTTTAAACCGGCAACTATTTGGCAATAACTAATTGATAAACAGCTTTTTGAATCAATTTTCCAAACATGAAACATTTTTGAAAGAAAATGTTCTGAATTTGATACATGTCCGCTTAGACTAGCCTCTACATTCGTACAAAATTGCTGATATGAATAAGAAGTTGCTTTTATGGAGTGTAGTAGTAGCGCTGGGAGGTTTTCTGTTCGGTTTTGATACGGCGGTGATATCCGGAGCAGAACAGCAAATAAAGAGTGTATGGCAACTTAGCGATGTAATTCATGGAATAGCAATTGGTATCGCATTATATGGAACAGTAATTGGTGCGCTCTTTGGTGGAATTCCCGCGACCAGGTTTGGGAGGAAAAAGACATTACTATGGATCGGCATCTTTTACCTGATTTCTGCCACTGGTTCTGCATTAGCTCCAAGTGTTTATGTCTTTATGGCTTTCCGCGTTTTAGGAGGACTTGCAATCGGTGCTTCATCTGTTGTAGCGCCAATGTATATTGCTGAAATTGCGCCGGCAAGGAACAGGGGAAAACTGGTGGCTGCTTTCCAGTTCAATATCGTCTTTGGAATTTTAATGGCTTATCTGTCCAATTACCTTCTACAGGGAGTTGGTGGCAACGATAGCTGGCGTTTAATGCTCGGCGTGGTAGCTATTCCGGCATTTATATATGGTATATTGATTTTGTTTGTTCCTGAAAGCCCACGGTGGTTGATGGTTCATAAGGGGGACTATAATACTGCCCGCAAAATCTTAGAAATAAGTGATCCTTTTGGAGTAGATGAAGCAATTGTTGAAATTAAAAAGAACATTGCATTGGATCACCAAAAAGAAAGTGTCTCGGCCTTCTTATCAAAAAGATTCAGTGTTCCTATATTTTTGGCAATCCTGATTGCATTTTTCAACCAGATGTCCGGTATTAATGCTGTAATTTATTTTGCTCCAAGGGTATTTGAACTTGCGGGAATGGGTCAGAAATCAGCGTTTCTCCAGAGTGCAGGTATTGGCGTTGTAAATATGGTGTTTACCATGGCAGGCTTATATCTTATAGATCGTATAGGTAGGAAGCAGCTTATGCTAATTGGTTCCATAGGTTATATTCTTTCTTTGGCTTCAGTTTCCATTGCCTTTTATTCCGGAAATGCAAGTGGGATGGTGGTACCTATATTATTGTTTCTTTTCATTGCTTCACATGCTATAGGGCAGGGAGCTGTAATTTGGGTATTTATTTCAGAAATATTTCCCAACAGTGTGAGAGCTTATGGTCAATCCTTGGGTTGCGCTACACACTGGATTATGGCTTCTATTATCACGACGATTTTTCCGATTATGGCAACAAAGTTCGGTGCCGCGCCCATTTTCCTGTTTTTCGCATGTATGATGGTATTGCAACTATTTTGGGTAATATTTAAAATGCCCGAAACAAAGGGGGTGCCCCTGGAAGTTTTGGATGCCAGCCTTGTTCACCAGTCGGTTTCGACCGCAGATTCCTCACCAGTAATCAAATCAGATTTAATCTTGTAAACCAAGCACATGACCAATGTAAATAATTATAGTATTGTTTGTTTCGGGGAAGTTCTGTGGGATATACTTCCCTCAGGTTCTGTACCAGGAGGTGCGCCGATGAATGTTGCTTATCATTTGCATAAACTTCAAAAGGAAGCTGCAGTGATTACACGAATAGGAAATGATCAAAAAGGTAAAGAACTTCTCAAGGTCTTTTCTGAATATGGCGTTTGTACTGATTTCTTCCAGATAGATAATACACATGAAACAGGGAGAGTGTATGCGGAACCAAACGAACATAATGAAGTAGTATATGACATCGCAAAGCCGGTTGCCTGGGATTTTATCAAGTGGGAAGATAAGTACCAGGATTTGGTCTCGAATGCTCATTTTTTTGTTTTTGGAAGTCTGGCAGCAAGAAACCACGAATCAAAAAGTACTCTTTTAAGATTATTGGAGAGCGCAAATATCAGAGTGCTTGATATTAACCTCAGGGTACCACACTTCAACAGGGAAATTGTGGAAGAATTATTATCGAAAGTCGACATTCTCAAATTAAACATTGCTGAATTGGAATTAGTAACCGGATGGTTTGCCAATTATACCAGCATCGAAGACAGGATAACGTCAATCAAGGATAGGTTTAATATCAATAATATAGTTGTTACTATGGGCGGGGAAGGCGCCGTATTTTCTTATAAGGGTCAACAATACCTGCAGAGGGGACATATAGTGAATGTAAAAGATACCGTTGGAAGTGGAGATGCATTTTTAGCAGGCCTTATAGCCAAACTATTGGATAATGCTGATCCTTCTTCCGCTCTGGAATTTGGCAGTGATCTGGGAGCTTTCATTGCTACCCAAGAAGGCGCTTGTCCTGAATATGAGGCTTCTGAGGTTCAAGAAGTACTGAATAAATTTACTAACGTCATGCATAAAATCAATTTTTTTACACAATCTACAAATTTAATATTATGAGAAAAATCAGGTATTTAATAGTTCTGTTGCTAATAGGAAACATCTCCTTTGCGCAACAACGGGAAATTAGTGGTACTGTCACTAATAAAAGCGATGGAACCCCTTTGCAAGGAGTCACTGTTCAATCGGGAAACAACTCTACTATAACAGGCGCCAAAGGTGGGTTTACCATCAAATCCTCTGCTGGTTCGGTATTAAAATTTTCCTTTACAGGTAAAAAAAGCGTGAATTACAAAGTAGCGCCAAGTGATCAAAACATTTCTGTGGAAATGGAGAATGATTTGCAGAATCTTGATGAAGTTGTGGTGGTTGGATATACGAAGGAGAAAAAAAAGGATCTGACCGGAGCGGTGAGTGTAGTAAAAATGTCTGATGCGTTAAAGGAAAGCAATGCCAATATTTTTACTTCTTTACAAGGTAGAGTACCGGGATTGGATATTTCTACTGATGGAGCACCAGGAGGAGGAGTTTTTGTGAACCTCCGTGGCTTGGCAAGTATCAATAACAATACTCCACCATTGCTAATTGTAGATGGCGTACCCACTTATGATTTCAATGGTCTAAGTCCAAATGACATAGAATCAATGCAAGTATTGAAGGATGCAGCTTCTGCGGCAATTTATGGAGCAAGAGGATCCAGCGGCGTGATCGTTATCACAACTAAGAAGGGTAAAACAAAAAAAGCCAGAGTAACTTTTGATGGGTATTATGGAAGCAAAACAAGAAGGGGACATATCGATATGCTTGATGCTCTTCAATATGGGCAAACCTACTGGACGGCATATAAAAATGATAATAATGGAGCAACGCCCAATGATGTCACTTACGGAAACGGACCTGAACCCGTGATTCCTGCTTTCATTGATCCACCAAACAACACAACTCCTGCAGGGAACACTGATTGGCAAAAGGAAACTTTTAGACCAGCAGCTAACATGGCATTTAATCTTGGAGTCAGCCAAGCCGCAGAAAAATCGAATTTTTATTTTGGCATCAATTATAACAGGGAAGATGGATTAGCAAAGCCGACCTATTATGAAAGGTTAAATGCACGTTTGAACTCTACTTATGCGTTGACAAAAGGAATAAGTGTTGGAGAAAACCTTTCGATTGGCTATTTGGACGGCAACCGTGAAAATGAAGGAGGTGCCTTGGAAAAAGGAGTTGACCAGTTGGCTATAATTCCGTTGAAGGACAATTTAGGAAATTGGGCAGGACCGTTTAATAATCTTGGTGACTACCTTAACCCTGTAGGTGAATTATATATTTACAGAAATAACATTAGCAAAGGATGGAGAACTTTTGGAAATGTATTTGCAGATATCCAGATACTCAAGGGCCTGACTTTCCATAGCAGCTTTGATATTGATATTACCAGCTCAGAA
>JBIQMJ010000400.1:0-3892 GCA_044463445.1 Segetibacter koreensis | reverse complement strand
TATTGTTATTTATGAGAGTCATTCGTTCCCTGATAAAAGCATCGGATGGTTTAAAGGATATAAAAAAAGGGCCAATAATGGTTTCTGAAGGGGATGCCTTTAATAAAAAATATTATAGAAGTCATTATGTGTCTTCCAACGAGTGGGAAGAATTCCCGCGTTTTTTATCTGTGAAGGAATTTTGTAATCCGTATAAGGTGTTTAGAAAATTCTTTAAATACCAGCCCTGTAATGAATGGGTACATGATCTGGAGCAAACTGTTGATTGTGCCCTTTCTAACAATAACGGAGAACTTGGCCTGGAGATGATCGCAATTTATACCCACCTCGTGAAACTGATAGAGGCAGCGCATTTAATTAACGTAAGAGAGGTAACTCATATCGGTGGAATGCTTAAGAACCGATTCGTAAACAATTAATCCGCCAACATCTATACTTAATAATAAAAAAATAAAACATGAAAAATTACATTGGCCAACTTAATGGCAAAGAACAAAATGCAGTTTACTGTATCAGGAAACTTATCGCAAACCAACTAAACGCCCTAATTATTTATTGCTTTGGTTGTAAAACCAATATCTGCATTCAGAGAAGCGCATTCAGCAAAACTCATCTTAAAGAAGAACGGCAGTTTACCTGCGACCTGCTCATTATTACTCCGGATGCAACGGTAGTGGATGAAGAAAAGCGGGCAGAGATACAGGATATGATTGCCCATTTCGGAATGGTAAATATGGTAATTCATCCGCTAAGTTTCGTGCTTCGTAAGCTAAATGAGGGAAATATATTTTTTAGTTGGGTGCACAGAGAAGGGATGTTATTATTCGACCGGAATAATACTATACAGTTACTTCCGGCAGCGGTAGAAGGTGCTTACCGGCCGCAGGCAGCACAATATTATTTGGGCAATCCGGCAATGAACGATTACCTGGAAGTAAAATTTCAACCAATTGTAAAGCCGGAGCCAAAAAAAGAATCAGCACCATCATCACAAGCTGTAGAAATTAAACTTACCGTAGACGCGGCTAACGGATGGCAACCAACAGCAACAAAAATGTAAAAGGTAAACTTTCTGCTCTTTATATGACAGCCAGGACAAAGGCCGGTATTTTAAGCCGGCTTTTTTAATACTTGATACCTTTATTAAAAAGAAGATATGGTTATTGATATTTTACGGATTTTGGAAGAAGGAAAAACATCGGATGAAGTCATAAAAGCTTTTCCACAGCTATCTGTTTTCGACGTATCAGCGTGCATAGAATATGCTACTGAATTAGTAATTATTCCGACTTTAAAATTCAACAAAAAAAATAAATGAACATTTTAAGAAAAGAAATGCACTTGCAGACAGGATAAGAGGAATGAAAGGCAAACCTCGGCCAGGTAGTGGACAAACTGGAATCACTTTTAATAAAACAATCAAAAGAAAATTAGATTTAGCGCGAGGTTGTATCAGGATTTTCCCCCCACCTGGCGCGAGGTTGTAATTAAATGTTAGCGCAAACCGCTTGTGCTCTTGTTTGAAAGAGAATTGTATATTTACTTTAAGAGCCGGAAATATAAATTTCCTGGAAGTATAGTAGTGCAAGAGATTTTTCAGGATTAAAAGGATTGATTGAATTGAATTTTAGTTAAAATGATAATGGCACAAGCGGTTTAAGCCAACAAAGGGGAGGATTAAAGGATAGATTTAAGTAATGTAACAATCATCAAAAGTTCATGCGAAAATTTTTAAATCTTACAGTTCTGTCTATAATGACTTTGAGCCCATCTTTACTATCTGCACAGGCGGATAATGAAATACAAGTTTACTCATCACCCGTAACTCCTAAAGCAGTAACGTTTGTAGAACTGCACGAAAACTATACTTTCAATGGCTCAAAGTAATTAGCTGATAAAAATGAGGCACGCTGGATAAATGAAACGCTGGAAATCACAAGAGGGTTGGGTGGCAATTTTGAATTGGGTTTTTATACTTTCACGGGATTTTCTCCAAATGGGAAATATGTGTTTCTTGGCAATCACATCCGTCCGAGATATACAGTTCCTGCATCGTGGGGCTGGAAGTGGGGTGTTAGTTTGTCAATGGAAATTGGTTACATAAAACCCGATGGGGAGAACAGTTACGTAATGGATGGAGAACTGTGCCCTATTATTGATAAGACAGTAGGCAAATTCTACCTTGGATTTAATCCTAACATTGGCTTTGTGTTTACAGGGCCCGGCAGGCATGCACAAATAGAACCTCAGTTCAAAACCTATTATAATATCCAGGATAAGTTTGGATTAGGAATTGAATATTATTCTTCTCTTGGCACTTTTGCTAAAATTGCAAACATTCATATCCAGCAGCCCTCACCGTGGTTCGTGTCACGAACCAGAATAGGAGAAACCTGGCGGGTGGGAACACCCGCCAGGTTTGGGGGAAAATTTATCTACATCAAATTGTGAATAAACCTGTCTTAAAATTTAAAAATAAAAAGAGGCTGTCCTTTTGAGACAGCCTCTTTTTATCAATTTTTTTCTTTGTAAGAAATTATTTTGTCTGAATATCTACTGTATTCACATCTCCGCCACCTACCATACAATTGGTTTCGATACGGTCTGCGCTGATACCTTCGGTTTCAGTAAGATAAGCTTTAATAGCTTCTGTTCTCCTGTTACACATAGATTGAGAAGCTTTGGTTGCTGCAGGATAGCCTGTTACTACGATGGAACAATTAGCGCTGTTCTTCATTTGAGAAGCTACATTGGCCAACATGGCTTTCGCATCGCTGGTTAAGCTGCTCCTGTTGCCACGGAAGCTGATACTTGGCAAATTCAAATTACAAGTATTCATAGCTGCCAGGGTATCACGGATGGCTTTACAACAATCAGGTTCAGGGCATTTACCTACACCGTCTGCATCCACCGGTTGACATTGTGTTGGAGTAACCAGTTCTTTATCTTTACAATCCGGAACACCGTCACCATCTGTATCACGGCTCACCCCATGAGAATCTACAGGGCAACCAGCCGGAGTATTAGGTTCTTTATCAAACATATCTGCTACGCCATCGCCATCAGCATCGTTTGCCAGTTTTTTAGTTTGTTCTTTTACAGTATCTATTTGTGTCTGCAGGTTATTATTCAACCTGGCAACCGGGTTATCAAACACCAATTGTGGCTTTGATTGTTTACCCAGGGCAAATTCAAGGCCTACATGAGTATAGCTCCATTGGTCGTGATGGGTATCGCGGAAAGAATATCCATCCAGGTAATCGCCATCTACAAAGTTCATGCGGTAACCCAAATTCAAATTCAGTAATGAGGAAAGGTTGAATTTTAATCCCACTTCAACAGGGAAAAATAAGGGATGCTTCTGTATATTTGGACTAGGTGGAAGAACGGGATCTGTGGTAACGCTGGTGCTTATAAAGCCTACTCCCGCGCTTGCGTAAGGAAGCACTTTGTTTTGCTGATGGAAGAAGTTAATCCCGCCAAATGTGCCGACTGCGCTCAAACTCAAGGCAGACTTTAATTTGGTTTCGAAAGACTTGACAGTCCGGCCTGCAGCGTAAGCCTTATCATCCTGCTCTCCTTTTAATTTACCTCCCATGTAATCAGCTCTTAATCCCAGGTAGTGATTGATCTGATAACCAATGTTAGCGCCGTAACCTAAATCGATTTGCGGCTTGGCAAAATCATTATTGTTTCCAAAGAGAACTGAGGGGGCTGTTGCTCCGACATTCACTCCAATAGTGAATTTTCTAAAGGCGCTGGTGCCTGAAAAAGGCTGAATGGTATTATCCATGCCCATATTGTCACTCGTACCGGTTTGTGCTGAAACAGCAGACATAAATCCGGAGAATAAAAGTAGGAGTACAATTTTCTTAATGTGTAACATAATTTA
>JBIQMJ010000399.1:0-3894 GCA_044463445.1 Segetibacter koreensis | reverse complement strand
CAACTGGTTGACCGATAAAATCAGTAACTTCGATTACATCTGTATCCTTGCTGTTGCTGACATGGAACTTTACCCACGCATTTTTACACAAAAAGTATCGATTGCTGCTGTCCGGTTGTTTATTTTTAAGAATCGGGTACCAAAAGCCAACTTTATAAATATTAGCGCTAATTGCTCTTGCATCAGAATGAAACATGCCATTTTTATCTGTATAAGTTTCCGTTCCGTTAAATGAACTGCCTCCAAACCAAAAGGACACCACAGCCCCCTGGATAGGTATATTTGGCCCATATTGATAAACATAATATTTCGAGCCACTAGGTTGATACGTTGGTGCATCTCCAAATTTCAGTTTCAAACAGGCGCTAAACAGGATTGTAGTTATAATTATGAATACGGCTCTGGAAAATAAGTTTCTTTTCATAAAACAAATTTTATTAATTGGAAAAAATTCTAGTTGATGTGCAACAGCCATAATTTATTCCGAAGAAATTATTAAGAGAAATAAAATTCAAAACGCAAAGCGGGCCAAAGGCTTAATGATCTTACAAGTATAACCGATGACATTTCACTATGTGGCAAATAAAATACTCCCGCATCTATAGTAATGCCATTGTTGCCTTTTTTAAATAAAATATCTTTCCCTAAAGTAAGGTTAAACGTGAATTTTTGTGGAGCAAGTCCGGAAGGGAAAAAAGTGGTTCCCTGCCGGCAGAACCAGCTTTTTTGATTTGTTTTCACTTCATTCTTACCAAAATATAAGCGATGCTCTAAACTTATACTTGGCCATACTCCACCCCATGTTGGTCCCAGCCCTGCGTTTAACCCTATCTGGCTGATATTCGCTATCCTGTAAGTTACACCGAGGTGCAAAAGCTCAGGAGCAGAAAGTCCTGCGACAAATTTTGTTCTGCTGATTTTCACCTCCTGGCCATAAAGGTTGAATTGTAAACAGATCAATAAAATGAGGGTTGTAATGAGTTTCATATTTATAATTAATTTTTGCGTATAAGATACTCTTTTGCTGAAAACAGCTAAAAACAATTTTATGTTTCACGTTTTCTAATGACAATCGTATTGATAAGAAACTAAAGTGCTCTTTGTCAAAGTTGACTCAACATCCATCGAACTGATTTTATCATCTGCATCGAAAGTATAAGTGATATCGGTATTTTCATTTTCGTAAGGGGCTAGCCTGACCTTCGAAGCAAATAATTTTATCAGATTTCTGGTTACTAATTCAGGCAAACCCGGAAATGGGTTTATCTCTCCATCACCAGTTATAGCATCATAAAAAATGTAATCTCCCGGCTGATAAGTTTTACCGGTGTAATACGAAAACGTGTAAATGGTCGTATCTTGACTTCTGGTATCAATTATGGAATCTAAATTGCCATTTTTCCAGGCAAAGTATTCACCAGAAGAATTAGGTTCATAGGATGATGTATAGATAGCTTTACTTAATTCGGCATTACTGTAAACATAACTTACATTTTCCCAGTCACTGTTATTGCTAAAAACTTCATGCAGGTTTACCGGTTTTCCATCAGATCCAAGCATGTAAGTAGCTGTTACTGATGTTGAATCACTAAATTTTACGGTCAACACGCTACTATTGGCGCCATAAGCATAAAATATGCTTATACCGTTAAAAGAAACAGCGCTTATTTTTCCGTCAGCGTTGTAATTAATAGCGTAGGTGATAGTCTTATTCTGAAGGCTTTCAGTAAGTTGGTTTATTCTGCATGTGGAGTTTGCAGGAGTATGGTCTTTTTTACATCCTACGAAAGCAAGTAAAACTATTAAACCAGCGGAAAGAAATAATATCTTTTTCATTTTTTTCATTAATATTTTTTCACGAGTAATGATATTTTTTTATTTGGTTGAGGCAGGCTTATTTCATTGCAGCTCTTAACTATTTACAGTAAAATTCAAAATTCCAAACAAAGCTATATACTTGTTTCCCATCACTATTGTAAAAAAGCGACATAAGTTATTTTTTTCTATAGCTTTAGGTGGTCAAACAATTCCTTTTATGGCTTCAATCTATTGCAGGCCAGGCGAAAAGTTGAATAAATTGGTGGCCACCTATTTTTTAATGGATAATAATGATATTCCCGATAAGGGATTTGAGATTACCATCTATCCGAATGGCCAAACGATTATGGGAATTGCGTATGGCAAAACATTACCCCAAATAACCGACGGCGGAAACACTTTTGAAGCTCCCAGTCCCGCGCTTAATGGACGATACTTACACCCGATGAGTGTACGTTTTTTTGACACACAAATGCTTATCACCATTTTCAAGCCGCTTGGCTGTTATTATATTTTTGGTATTCCGGAAGGCGTTTTGCAAAATAAAACTATAGGCTTCAAAAACCTGGGAATTGAAGGATATGAAAAAAACTGTTGACGGAATTTCTAAAGCACATTCTGTAAGAGAAAAAATTGATCTTTTAGAAACATGGCTGATAAATACTCTTGCAAAAAATGATGTAAGGCCCATTGGCTATAGTGAATATGTACTAAATAAGATCATCTCGGCTGGTGGCAAACTTCCTGTGAAAACAATACTCTCAGGCTTGCATTTAAATAATCGCTATTTGGAACGGCATTTCAATTACTATTTGGGTTTGAATGCAAAAGCATTTTCAGAAATTATACGTTTCAGCTCTGTTGCTAATTATCTGATGAAGTATCAAAATGCTAAAGGATATGATCTTTGTGAAATGGGAAGCTTTTATGATTCTTCCCATTTAATAAAGGAATTTAGCAAATATGCCGGAACTACACCCATTCGTTTTCTTGAAAAAGTGCTTAATTCCGATAAAGTACAAATTGAAGCTATCATGCAACTCGACCTTACCAATAGCACCGTTGCATAGCATTTATTAAAGCTCATGTCTGACAATCTAAATATCCTTTATCCAAAGCAGTCATACCGGTACTTGCAATCATTCGTCACGCACGTTAACGTATTGGTAAGTAAACAAACAAAAAATCATGATTCTTGTTTTGTAAACAGTGAGTAAAAAGCAGGTATGATAAATTCTCAATTGTGATTGTGCAATCTAAACTTTGATAACCCATTTTAAACTTTTCTAAACCTTCTACCTTCTAAACCAAGCCTAAACGATTCTAAACCCCGTTCCTACTCTACATTCCATCCCCCTACAACCACTCTCCCTTTTTGTCCGGCCAGATCAGTTTTATGAACAGAAACAGAAACCGTTCTTTCTTCTCCCGGCAAAAGCGTAAAATAATTTTCATTCCAGAAAACAGGGACTACCGATTCATTGGATTGACCTTTCTTCAAATCCATATAAACCATAAACGCAACATGCTGCGACGGATTCTTAAGTTTCACATGAATGACTGTGTTCTCTCCTTTTTGTGAAACCGTTTCGCTCTTTTGCAATTTTACTTTTGGAAGATTTTCCAGTAAAGTTAAATCTGCAAACTGCGATTGTGGTGTGATGTACCAGGTGCTTTTCTTTTCAGCAAGACTGTCTTTTTGCGTGGATAAAACATAAAAATTATTGCTCACCAACTGATGTTGCCTGTCATACAAGCGAAGATCCAAAAAGTATGTTTTGCTTACATCCAAATTATCCGGAAGAGAAAAAATTTGTTTTGTTTCCAAAGAACCAATATCAGAAACCGGCACTGATTTTTTTAGAACAGATTTGGAATTCGCATTCAGCACATTGACATCGGCTGTCAGATTATCGGATTTTTTCGCGGTATTATTCATCACCTCCACTGCATCATGACCATAATTATAAAAAATATGCAAAGGTTCATTTGCGACTCTGGCTCCATACAACGCGCCGGTCGGCATCAGGTAATAATCATAAAACTGCCACCAAAGCTTTGGCCATGAAGCATTGT
>JBIQMJ010000398.1:0-3895 GCA_044463445.1 Segetibacter koreensis | reverse complement strand
TACCAAAAGCCTTCCAGGCAAAACACACCCTTGGGTTTATTTCTCATCTTGAATCAAAAAATTAAAGAAATTAGTCATCGAATTTTTAAATGGGTTGGCAGGCTTTTGTAATTTTTTTTCAATTAAAATAATTGAGAAGTAAAAAAACAAATTATTCGGTAAAGGAACAAATAATTATAGTGCAACGGCAATAAATTTTACAGTAAATAAATAAATAAGGGAAATTTTTATTTTGAAATCCAAAACTGCCCCACTTAAATTACTATTTTTACAACTCTTGAAGATCATCTATTAAAGTATAATTTTTTAATACTTATTTGAAATACATGAATAAAATCCAATTTTTTCCAGGAATTCTTTGCTGTTTTATTTTGCTGGCCTCCTGCTCGCACCAGCAAAAAATCAATGCATTCCATCTTAATACTCAAAAAAAAATTGAAGTAAACCGTGGAGCCGTGGTTTCCGCAAGCCCTATCGCCAGCGAAGTGGGCGTAAGCATTCTGAAACAAGGAGGAAACGCAGTGGATGCAGCCATTGCCACACAATTAGCGCTTGCAGTAGTTCATCCCAGCGCCGGAAACATTGGGGGTGGCGGATTTAGTATCATTCATTTAAAGAACGGGCAAAATATTGCCATAGACTACAGGGAAAAGGCGCCAGGCGGGGCTTCGCGTGATATGTACCTCGATTCCAATGGCAATCCTCAAATGAATCTTTCCCAAAATAGCCCCCTGGCCGTGGGGGTTCCGGGTTCTGTTGCCGGCATATTTGCGTGTATGAAATATGCGAAGCTTCCATTTAAAAAGCTTATACAGCCTGCGATTGATCTTGCTGAAAAGGGTTTCGTTTTGGCAAAAGGCGAAGCCTATAGCCTGAATTCTGCACGGAATCATCTGCTGAAAGTGAATGATTTTGCTCCGGATTTCGTTACAAAAAGTTTTTGGAAAGAAGGAGATACCTTAATACAAAAAGACCTTGCCAATACTTTAAAAAGAATAAGGGATAATGGCGCAAAAGGATTTTATGAAGGCGAAACGGCAAGGCTGCTTGCCGCGCAAATGAAGAGAGATAATGGATTGATCACCGAAGAAGATCTGAAAAATTACGAAGCAAAAGAAAGGGAGCCGATCGTATTTGATTATAAAGGAAACACGGTAGTCTCCATGCCCTTGCCCAGCAGTGGTGGAATTATCCTGGAGCAAATGTTGAAAATGAGCCAGATGGAAAACATTGGTGAAATGAGCTACGGCACTTTGGCTTCGGTGCAGCTCATGTCAGAAGTGGAAAGGCGTGCTTTTGCCGACCGGGCCAAATACCTTGGCGATCCTGATTTTGTAAAAGTGCCTGTGAAAACGTTGGTGAGTGATGAATATTTGAAAAAGCGAATGAGCGATTATGATCCCACGAAAGCCGGCAACAGCAAGGACATCAAAGAAGGCTATATAATTGAGGGCGAAGAAACCACTCATTTTGATGTGCTGGATAAAGACGGAAACGCAGTTTCTGTCACCACCACTTTAAACGGCGGCTATGGCAGTGGCATTGTAGTGAAAGGCGCGGGTTTTTTACTGAATAATGAAATGGACGATTTTAGTGTAAAGCCAGGCGTGCCCAATATGTTCGGGGCTGTTGGCGCAGAAGCCAATGCCATTGCTCCCGGAAAAAGAATGCTGAGCAGCATGACGCCGACAATTGTTCTGAAAAACAACCAACCCTATATTGTAGTTGGCACTCCCGGCGGCACTACGATTCCTACCAGTGTTTATCAAACTATTGTAGATATCATCGATTTTAAAATGACTGCACAACAGGCAGTGGATTCACCGAAATTTCACCAGCAATGGCTGCCCGATGTGATCTACGTAGAAAAAGGTTTTAATAAAAATACCATTGAAGATTTAAAAAAGATGGGATATAAAATTTCTGTAAGAGGCCCGATAGGCAGGACCGAGGTAATCGAAGTACAGGGAAACAAAATTATTGCTGTAGCTGATTCCCGTGGCGATGACGGCGCAGCGGGCTATTGATTCAAATAACCTGTTTTAAAATAAATTAATCTCATTCAAAAACCAAATAACGTATGGCTTCCGGTACTATTAAAAACTTTTTTTGCAAAATGAAATATTTACTTGTTGGATTGTTTTTTTTCATGCAATCATCATTGCAGGCACAGGATTTACCCATTAATCCAAAATTGTTTCAAGGCGGCTGGAATGCACATTGGATCACTTGTCCCGATGTTCCTGCCAAAGCGTATGGCGTATATCATTTTCGTAAAACATTTGAATTGAATGAGGATCCTTCGCAGTTTATTATTCATGTTTCAGCAGACAACAGGTATATTTTATATGTGAACGGAACCGAGGTGGGAAGAGGCCCCGCCCGAAGCAGTAAATACAATTGGAATTTTGGAACGTATGATATTTCTTCAAATCTTCATAAAGGAAAAAACGTAATTGCAGCGCAGGTTTGGAACATGGGAGAATATGCCCCGGTCGCGCAAATTTCTGCACAAACCGGTTTCTTATTGCAGGGGGATGATAAGGCGGAAGAGATAATTAATTCAGATAATAAATGGAAAGTTCTGCATGACACGGCTTATGCTCCCTGCGCGACAAATATGGGAGGAATCCTGCATTCTTATTTTGTAGTAGGCCCGGGCGATGAAGTTCATGCAAAAGACTTTTCGTGGGGATGGCAGCAGCCAGGCTATAATGATAATAACTGGCAAAATGCAAAGACGGTAGGAACGCCGGTAGTGACTGCCGGTTATGGTTCTGACAATATCTGGACGCTGGCCCCGCGCAGCATTCCGCAAATGGAACAGAAGATGCAGCGCATGGCAGTCGTTCGTAGTAAATCAAACAATAATGAAGATTCTTATTTTTTAAAAGGAAATCATCCGATAAAAATTCCTGCTAATACCAGGCGGACTATTTTGATCGATCAATCTTTTGAAACCGTTGGTTATCCCGTGTTGAAAGTGAGTGGCGGCAATCATTCAAAAGTAACTTTGACCTATGCAGAAGCTTTGGTGGATGCAAAGGGACAAAAAGGCAACCGTAATGTTACCGAAGGAAAAACCATGAAAGGGTTCTATGATATTTTTTATCCTGACGGTGGAAAGACCAGAACTTTCACTCCTCTGTGGGTGCGCACCTGGCGTTATTTGCAGCTTGATATAATCACAGGAAATGAACCGCTTGTTTTGGAAGATATATATGGAATTTTTAGCGGTTATCCTTTTGTTCAAAAGGCTACCTTTACTTCCAATGATTCTTCGCTGGAAGATATCTGGAAAGTGGGTTGGCGCACATCGAGATTGTGTGCCGGTGAAACTTATTTTGATTGCCCTTATTATGAGCAATTGCAGTATGAAGGCGATACAAGAATTCAATCATTAATTTCTTTGTACAACACCGGCGATGACAGGCTGATGCGAAAAGCGATCAATGATTTTTTTCTGTCGCGTGTACCTGAAGGGCTTACCCAGGGCCGTTTTCCGAGCAGCAGGTTGCAGGTAATTCCTCCATTTTCTTTATTCTGGGTTTCCATGCTTCATGATTATTGGATGATAAAAGGAGACGATGAATTTTTAAATAAATATTTAGATGCGGCCAACCTCGTATTGAAATGGTATGAACAACATATTGACAGCACCAATGGAATGTTAGGGCCAATGAAATGGTGGAGTTTTGTGGATTGGAATGATGCCTTTCCCGGAGGAACTCCACCAGGCGCGATGGACGGCCATTCTTCGGTGATCACTTTACAATACGTTTATACATTGCGCCAGGCTGCTCAGTTATTCAATTATTTTGGACGAAAAGAAATGAGTGATCACTATTTACAACTGGCGGATCGTTTGGCAAAAAAAACCTACGAGGATTGTTTC
>JBIQMJ010000397.1:0-3919 GCA_044463445.1 Segetibacter koreensis | reverse complement strand
TCAGCAAAAAAAAGACAGCACGAAAACGATATCACTGAAAGAGATCATAGTAAATAAAATAAAAACGGTGAGAGGAACAGGGCACATGCCGGATGTAAAAGATGGGATTATTTATGCCGGCAAAAAAAATGAAGTGATACTGGTAGATAGTTTGGATGCCAATAAAGCCATTAACAACACAAGACAAATCCTCGGAAGAATTCCCGGGTTGAATATTGTGGAAACGGAAACCGGTGGATTCACCGCAAATGGAATTTCAACCAGGGGACTCAACGCAACACAAAGCATTGAAATGAACACCCGCCAAAATGGTTACAATATTAGCGGTGATGTTTTTGGTTATAATGAATCCTATTACCTTCCTCCTATGGAAGCGGTCAGCAGAATAGAAATGGTTCGTGGCGCAGCTTCATTGCAATATGGTTCTCAGTTTGGAGGAATGATCAATTATATTTTGAACGAAGCTCCAAAAGATAAAAAATTTGAATGGCAGAGTTCTGAAACCGCTGGCAGCTTTGGGCTGTTCAATACTTTTAATTCTGTTGGTGGCACTGTTAACAAGATCAGTTATTATGGTTTTACTCAATACAGGACTATGGAAGGATGGCGTCCCAACAGTAAGCAATGGCAATTGTCCGCCTACGGAAAAATACAATTTACGCCTTCCGAAGAATTAAATGCCGGCCTAGAATATACGCTTCTTAGGAACAGGATCAAAATGCCGGGTGGACTTACAGATAGCATGTTCAACGCAAATCCCCGCACTTCTTTCAGAAGCAGAAACTGGTTAAAAAGCCCCTGGAATATTGTAACCGGTTATCTTAATTATAACATCAGCCCCCAAACATTTTTAAGTGTAAAATCCTCTTTAATGTTCAGCAACCGCTCATTGGTTTGGCGCAATGAAGATGGCGGCGCAGCAGCTTTGGACGAAAAAGATCCTGTTACAGGTCAATATGTTCCCCGGGAAGTTGAAAGCGAAGACATGAACAACGCCACTACAGAAGTAAGGCTCACCCATGATTACATGTTGGGAAAAATGAAAAATACGTTCGGAGGAGGAATAAGATATAGCTATGCCTGGTTTAAAAAACAAAGCGGAGGTGAAGGCACAACAGGCAGTGATTTCGATCTTTCCATTACAGGAGAATATGAAAAGGATATCGATTTTACCACGACTAACATCGCTCCTTTTGTAGAAAATGTTTTCAGGGTGAACGACCAGTTTAGCATTACTCCCGGCCTTCGTTTTGAATATATAAAGAGCACCAGTGATGGATATAAAGAGAGCGACCAGGTGCGGCTAATTGCCAATGAAAGCAGAGAAAGGTACCTGCCGCTTTTTGGATTGGGATTGCAATATAAAACCACTGCTTATACCAATGCTTATGCAAATATCAGCCAGGCATATCGTCCCATCTCTTATTCGGAACTAACGCCTATTGGTGTCACTTCAAAAATTGATCAAAATCTTAAAGATGCAAAGGGATTTAATGTCGATCTGGGATATCGTGGTACCGTTAAGAATTATTTGAATTTTGACATCGGATTATTTTATATTGCTTACAATAACCGGATTGGAACAGTATTAATGAATCCCGGTTCTTCCAATCAATATACTTTAAGAACAAACGTGGCTAACAGTGTTCATAAGGGTTTGGAGAGTTATGTAGAATTTAACTTGCTGAAATATTTAAACAGCCATTCTAAAAAAGGATTGAATATTTTTAATTCACTGGCCTTGATCAATGCTGAATATACAAGCGGAGAATTTAAGGGAAACAGGGTGGAAACGGCAGCAAGATATATTAACAGGATTGGTGTGACCTATCATGACAATAAATTGTCGGGCACCTTTGAAATGAGCAACAACGGTGATGCCTATGGCGATGCAACCAACGCAAAAATAAGTTCTGATCCTGTAGCAGGATATATTCCGGCTTATACCGTCTTCGATGCGAGTTTTACCTACAGGCTAAATAATGTTTCTTTAAAAGCCGGTATGAATAATATCGCTGATAAAAAATATTTCACCCTTCGTGCGGATGAATATCCGGGACCCGGAATTATTCCATCCATCGGAAGAAACTTTTATATCGTTATTTCTGCAAAACTTTAATAAAAACAACAACAATCAACGATTACAACCTGGAAGAATTTGTTTTATGCCTGATTCCCCATTAATCAATGCATAATTTTAATTAGAACATAAAGTCCGTTCAATCACTATTCTATTAACTTTGCAAAAGTTACTATGTTGCTATGCAGGAAATCAAAAAAATAATAAGTAAAATTTCTTTTTTTACAATTGATATTTTGGTTTTTGCATTCAATGTATGGAAGCAGGTTATTTTACCCGGAAAACGAAAAAAGGGAAATGTTTTATCAAGTTTATTTATTTTTTTTACAGGAATATTAGAAAGGATTGGCAGCTTTGAGTATGGAATTTTCCAAATGGCTAATGTTCTAAAACAAAAGTATATTAAACAAAGCCTGTTATTAATTGCTGCTCTTTTATTTTTATTATCCTCGTTTGAATGGACGGGTGAAAAAACTATTTATAACAATTATTCAGGTTACACAACACAACTTTGTGATACATACGTAAAAAAATCTGCTTGTAATTATTGCAAGACCACCATAAAGTCAAATGTTTCAGAAGAAACTTATCGCTCTGATAAAAACATTTGTTTAAGGAGACTAATACCCAATTCTTCTTTAAAGAGATTTCTTCTTATTGGTAATATCCGTGTTTGATAGTGCTATCAATTTTGTTTTGCCATTCCTCAGTTTACGTGGAATGATGATTTTATTTCTAACGCACATCAAATTATATTTTCAATGAAAAAGTTAATCACAATCATATTTATAGTTCCCTTTTTTGCTAAAGCTCAAAATACTTTCCGTGCAAATATTAAAGACAAAGACTCAAAAGAAAACCTGGTTTCAGTATCTGCTTATATTAAAAAATTAAAGTTTGGTTCAGCTTCCGATTCAAACGGAATATTGAAAATAAGCAACATTCCAAATGGAGAATATGAAATTGTTTTTTCATCCATTGGTTATCAAAAAAAAGAAATGGAATTTTCATTTCCGATGACTCAACAGCCCGTTGAGATTCTGCTTGAAAAAGAAAGCGGCGAATTATCCAATATTGTTGTTACCACTACCCGCAACAATTCGCGTATTGAAGATATTCCTTTGCGAGTGGAAGTAATTGGCAAAGACGAAGTAAGCGAGGAAACCAATATCAAGCCTGTCAACATTTCAAAACTTTTATTAGAATCATCAAGCGTCCAGGCGCAACAAACATCTGCGGTGAACGGAAATGTAAGCATTCGCTTGCTGGGTCTCGACGGAAAATATACTCAGCTTCTCAAAGATGGATTTCCGCTTTATGGTGGTTTCGCACAAGGTTTAAGCATTATGCAGATTCCTCCGCTTGATTTAAAGCAGGTAGAAATAATAAAAGGTTCTTCTTCATCACTTTATGGCAACGATGCTATTGCAGGCATCATCAATTTGATTTCCAAGCAGCCACAGGAAAAACACGAGCTGACGTTTCTTGCCAACCAGACTTCATTGGGTGGTACTAACGGAGATGTTTACTTTTCAAAACGTTGGAAAAAGTTTGGCTTCAGTTTTCTCAGTGCCAATAATATTCAAAACGCAAAGGATGTCAATAAAGACGGCTTCTCCGATGTGCCAGCAACAAAGACATTCAATATCGCTCCTGTTTTTTATTATTATATCAATCCTTCAACTACTTTACGTTTCGGGGTTAATGGGACTTACGATTACCGTAAAGGAGGTGATATGCTTGTTCTAAATCAACACCCGGACAGTTTACATCAATACTTTGAAGAAAATAATTCAAACCGTTTTTCATCCCAGTTGCAGTTTGATAAAGGGTTTAGTG
>JBIQMJ010000396.1:0-3973 GCA_044463445.1 Segetibacter koreensis | reverse complement strand
GTTGGCGTCCTGGATGGAATACCCCTGGCCGGTCGCAGCGAATTGCGCCGTAAGGCCGCTCACAGTTTGGCTAATCGGCAAAGAGGAATGAAGTGGTGCATTGTCAAAGTCGAATAGTATAGCCTGCGCAGACGCAGGTGAAATTAACGCGAAACCTGCGTACTGCAGGATGAACGCGAATGCATATTTAAAGATCATTGATTTTAATTTCCGGACTTATTACACTTAAGATCCTGCCTGAAAATTAAGAATGATTATAGGCCGGAATAATGATCGCTATCAGTGGCAAACAATGACATTTATCAGTTATTCTTCCAGCACAAAAATTTAGAATCTTTTGAACTGATCTGCTCAATTTATTTCCCTTGAAAACGAATGCTCTTTCTCCAGGCCGGGTCTCTCCTCCTTGGTTCGACTGGCACACGAAACAATTTAACTATTTTTCTTCAGTGTTCATTAGGGGCAGCCATCGGTGAATTGTGGCTGTAAAAAAAATACTTTCTATCAATTTCAGTATAAGATTTTCTTTGAACTTTCATACTGTATTTACAATGCTAATTTACAATTCAAAAAATTGTTTCTTGTGCCACGAACCTGGTTTCCGTCACGGCGCGTAAGCGCTGCCCGGATAACTTAGCCCTCGCAGGTTTACCCCGATGTCAGCGCAAGCATACCTGTTTGTGTTTGCCGCAAATTAAAATATAGTAAAGCAATAAATTGTTCTGATTTTTATTTTGATGAATTTTATAAAAGCACAAGCGGACGCTTTTCGCTAAAAAATAAAATGCGGCCTGGCGCCAAACCGGGGGTGACGATATAAGTTTTTACCAATACTCTAATTGTGTCGTTGTGAAAATCGGGCCGTAAGGGGTATTTGGATTCTCAGCAACAAATTTGCTTGGTAAACCGTTCTTTTGATAGGTAAATTTTCTTTTTATTGGTATTGACCACCACGATTTGGATTCAGTGAAATTGTTTTTATTTAGGTATGAAAGATTGTCTGTGACAAAATAATATTTCGAACCCAGTAAGTTTAAGGGATTGGGGTTTGTGTCAAAAAGATAAGTTGTTTTTCCTGAATTCACAGGGTCAACTGAACTCACAAATTCATATTCAATAATATTACTGTTATTGTCATACTTAAATGAATAATCATACCACATGATAGAGTCTGTTTGTTGATAGTAGGTCGTATCAGAAGCCAACTGTCCGAGAGAATTATATGTATAGCTTTGGTCATAGCCATACTGAAAACCTTGATATGGAGTAACAGATTTATGTATTATTTGGCCTGCTGCATTTCTTACAAAAGTGAATGAGTATTTGTCCACCCCTTGATAACTATATGTAACTTTGGAAATATTTTCTGTTCCATCGTATTCGATTGCCATATTGTAATTACCAGGGAATGCATTAATACCGATAAGGCGATTTTCACTATCATATAAGAACGTGTCAACATCATTATTTTGTAAAATGGAATTAGTAATCATTCGTTTTAACAAATGCCCCTCAGCTTGATCTTGTCCGTCTTTTTTACAACTTATAAAAACGAGAACTACGAAGATGAAAAATATGCAAAATGTCTTATTCATAGATATATTTTAAGGGAATGAGCATTTAATAAAAAATAGAGTGCAACACACTATTTATGTTATAAGACGCTGTTCATAAAAAAAAATTGTGTTTAGAAATCCATCATTTATCATTATACTTTTTTGATTGTTGTTAGAACAATCCACGAACCACCATTGTGGGCTCACCGTAACCGTCATTTGCCTTGCGGAAGGATATGAAAAGCCTCTTCAATTTCTTCTTCGTTTGGAAGTGCATACTGGTTATCAATTCAAAAAAGTCATTTTTAAAAACCTCAAATCATTCTGTAACATAAGGCAGCAAGGCATTCTTCAATTCACCTTTGGAAATAAAAAGTGTATCAGGCTGGCGCGAACTCCATACTTTTCCGGAAAAAGCAGCGTCAAAGTGAGTGGCCGATACCTTTTCCTTGGTTCGTGGCACACGAAACATTTCCCACCCTTCGAGTCATACGGAACGTGTCTGTCTTTATTTTTCTACCCATGAAACAGGTTGCTTAAAAATCCAAAATCATCTACTCCTGTTTCATAAAATCTGGCTGATGAATAATGATACTCCAGGTAATCCCCGGCAAGATTCCACTTACCACTAACAGGATTAAAGTGAATGTATTCTAATTTTTGTTTTGCAAACGTAGTGTTACTTATTTCAACGCTTAGCGAATCTCTTTGCCAAATTTGATGCTTTTTATTTGCTGCGTTTACTTCATAAAGCTTTGACGTGCCATTTTGCTTTACTATTTTTAAAAATTCATGTGTAAAGATTTATGGATTTGTTATCATTTCTCTGGCTGAAAGTTCTTTTAAATAATCAATTATCAGTTCTTTATTTTCTTTAGCTGCCAGCAGTGGGAGCCATTGATGAATAGTTGCCGTAAAGAAATAAGTTCTGTTAATTTCAGAATAAGATTTTCTTTGAATTTGCATCCACACAATCTACATCCGCGATTGAAAATTAAAAAATACCGTTTCGTGTGCCACGAACCGGGGAAGTAAATTCTAATCTCGTGGTCATTTGTCTCTGGACTTGGTAATATTTTGAAAGATATTTTGTTCATTTTTTGTCATTCGGGAACGGTTTGCAAAATGGCACACAACGGAACGGGTATTTCTGCAGTAGCGGAATTCCGTGTTACGTCAGCTTAAATTTATTGATATTGTTGAATATTGTTCATTAGTTCAGCACTAATCCCTCAGCCGCTATTGCAGAAATACCATTGTTGTGTGCTGTTTTATGCTGCTTTACATGTCACCTGTACGAAGCTTTAGACTTTTTTATTCTTACAGAACCTATTCCTGTTGTTTCAAGGAACACTGATATAGCGGTCGGCATTACATCATTCTTTGGTCCGATAATTACTTCTCTAATTGGATTAATTGTGCCTTTATTTGAAAAATCTTCCTCAATAAAAGCTACTGGGATGTTGTCACGCATTCTAAATTTGACTGGTCTTCCTTGGGTTTCCTTTCCAAATGCTGTTCCACCACCATCAACCAATTTTAAAAAGTCATTGCTTCTTTCAAAATCTAAAACATGAACAATTCTTATTTCCTGTTCTTCAGCAAAAGCTGGGTTTTTAAATGCTGCTAAGTCACATGCGATTGTAAAACAAATTCTACGAAAATCAGAACTGTATTTTTCCTCCTCGTTTTTTTCAACATCATGCAAAGCCAATATGATTTTTTTCAGTTCCGCTATTTGTTCCTTTTCGTTGTAAAGCACTTTCAATGCTCGTATTGGCAATTGCAAAATTTCTTTGGCACTAAAACCAATGACATAACCTTTGCCATCGTCGGCATAAGCTCTCCATTGGCTTAATACGTCTCCATCTCTTGAAAAACATGTTGCTGTTAGCAGTCCATAAACGCCTGCTGAATGAATGACTTCATCTATTTTATCTAAAAACTCTTTTCCAACAATATCATATACCTCGCTTGCCGCTTTTTCCCAGATGGAATAACCCCAATGAATTTCAAGAAAGTCATTCATTGAAAACAAGTCGCTTAAGCGAAGTGTCTTATTAGTACATATTGCGTGAAATGCGTTTGCGTCACAATAATGATAAATTAATTCATCGTCTGTTGGTTCGTAAACTCTCGATATTATCATCGTTCTTTCTCATTTTAGATAGAATAAGCAGGATGGTAGTAATAGCACACAACGGCCACAGCTTTGCGCAGGCGGGATAATAGATATTCGTCTGCCCATAACTGTTGCCGAATTTATAAATAATTGTTCATTGCTCTTACTATCGCTCACCAGAATTAGGTCAGCCCGAACCCTAATATGAAGTTATCATAAAAATCATTATCTAAACGGCCAAACCAAAGTCTCATATTGTGAATTTTCTCAAAATCGCAACTTATTCATTTACAGT
>JBIQMJ010000395.1:0-3978 GCA_044463445.1 Segetibacter koreensis | reverse complement strand
CAAACTACGCAAACAGATAGCGGAAAAATCAAACTTTAAAATTACCAACATTGGCGAAGGGCTTGCCTTTAGCGATTATAATGTCTTTAATGCCACTACCAACAATACTTACAAAGTAGCATTACGAAGTATTGACAATAGTTTGAATTATTGCTCCTGTTACGATTTTAAAACCAACCAGCTTGGTACCTGCAAACATATTGAGGCAGTTCTGATTTATATCAACAAAAAATCTGCTTTGCGAAAGGCACTGCAACAACCTTATTCCACCACTTACAGTTCCATGTTCGTTGAATACCGTGGAAAAAGAAAAATTATGTTCAGAACAGGCACTGAAGATAAAGAGGACTACAAAAAATTATTTAAACCTTACCTTGATAAAACAGGCAGCCTGAATGAAAAAGGTTTTGAAGAAATTGATATAATCCTGCAAAAGGCATTTCAAATAAATTCATCTTTCCGTTGTTATGAAGATGCACTTACACACATTATTCAATGGCGTGAAAAAAAAGAAAGAAAGGATTTTTTACTTCCATATTTTAAACAGAAAAAACTTCCTGAAATAAAAAGTCTGAAAGTAAAACCGTTTCCTTATCAAACGGAAGGTATTTTATTTTGCGCCGCAGCCGGAAGAAGTATTTTGGCAGATGATATGGGACTGGGGAAAACCATCCAGGCAATAGCCGTAGCGCAACTTTTGCACGAACACCTGCAGGTGCAAAAAGTTTTAATAATCTGTCCCACTTCTTTAAAATACCAATGGCAAAGTGAGATAGAAAAATTTACAACTGCCTCCACAACTGTGATAGAAGGCAACTTTCTGAAACGGCAAAAATTGTATAAAGAGGAAGATAGTTTATACAAAGTAGCAAGCTACAATATGGCAGTGAACGATCTGGAAAACATTAATGAATTCCAGCCCGATTTAATTATCCTTGATGAAGCGCAGCGCATAAAAAACTGGCAGACCAAAATATCTCAATCCATCAAAAAACTGGATAGCAAATATGCACTCGTGCTTACAGGTACGCCGCTTGAAAATAAATTGCAGGAACTCTATTCCCTCGTCCAATTTATAGACCCTTTGCATCTCGGCTCGCTTTACAATTTTATTTCAGAATATGAACAAACAGACGAAACCGGGAAAGTAATAGGCTACCAAAACCTGCATGAAGTAAAAGAAAAACTGAAACACATTTTACTGCGCCGTACAAAAAAAGAAGTTTTAAAACAATTGCCTTTGCGCAGTGATAAAAATCTCTTTGTTGACATTACCAATGAACAAAAAGCAGTTCATAATGATTATGCTGAAATTGTAATGAGGTTGGTTGCCCGTTGGAAAAAAATGGGCTTTTTAAAAGAAGAAGACAGGCAAAGACTGATGATTTCATTGAACATGATGCGCATGGTATGTAACAGTACTTACATCATAGACCAGGAAACTAATTACCAAACAAAATTGGATGAACTGTTCGATATTCTTGAAGAAGTATTAGCAGCAGGCGAGGAAAAAATTGTAATTTTTAGCCAGTGGGAAAGATTTACAAGATTGATCGCTGCTCAATTGGATAAGCAAAAAATAGGTTATGCTAATTTGAACGGAAAGATTCCGAGCCACCAACGAAAAGATTTATTCGATAGGTTTAATAATGATGATCATTGCCGCATTTTTCTCTCAACTGATGCAGGCGGTGTTGGGCTTAACTTGCAGGCAGGTTCTATGTTGTTCAATATGGATTTGCCCTGGAATCCAGCCGTTTTGGAACAACGCATTTCACGAATCTACAGGCAGGGCCAAAAAAGAAATGTAAGCGTCATCAATTTTGTAGCCCAAAATACCATTGAACATGGAATGCTGGGCAAACTGAAATTCAAGAGAGCATTGGCGGAAGGAATATTAGACAATGGCGAATCAAACATCTTTGTTGGCGACAGCAAGTTCAATGTATTTATGAAAGATATTGAAAGTCTGTTCGAAGACGAAACCATTACCAAATCTGATGTTAACAGCGAAACGGAAGAAGCAGCCTCTGCAGAAAAACCCGCAGAAACCAAAGAGAAAGAACCAACAGAAGTTTATGAAGATGATGATGTAAAACAAACCTCGCCTGCCAAAGCGCCTAAGCAACTTGAATTATTTAAAGCTGAACCAGCACAGCAACTGATACAAACAGCCGGTTCCTTTTTTACTCAACTGGGCAATGTATTAAACGATTCCAAAGCCACAGAAAATTTGTTGCAATCCATCACCAAAAAAGATGAAGCTACCGGGCAAACTTATGTGCAGTTGCCGGTGGAAAATGAAACCGTGGTAAAAAATGCATTTGCTTTATTAGTAGGATTGTTTAAAGGAATGAAATAATTAATGGGCTAATGTGCTGATGTGAAAATTTGAAACTGTGAAAACGAAAATTCAGATTATTTTTTGGTTTACTGATTTGAAAAATAATAATGGACTTTCCGGAGCATGCCCCTCTCCTTTGGAGAGGGGTTGGGGTGAGACCTATGATTGTGGCCCGCATCAAGTCATACCTGGCCAATGAAAAAGCGAAATAAAAATTTGCATTATTTATCGGCCTGCCTGCCGGTAGCTACCGTGCACGAGCACAGGCTTTATGGCAAAGCCTTAGCAAGAATCCCGGCTCTGTTATTAGCAGGCTCTCTACCGATAGAGCCGGACAGGTAGCGTATTACCGGCTGCTTGAGAATGAAAAATTAAGTGAGCAAAATCTTATCGAAGAGTTAACCTGCAGGATAAGACCGTTGGTATCAGGCAGGATATATTATGTGTGCAGGATACCAGTGAAATAAATGTTAGCGGTAACAAAAACAGGCTTCGGCCTGATAGTGGCTTAGGCCAATCAGACAATGCAGATAATGCTACCTGTTTTAAACTACATCCGGGTTTAGTACTGGATGCTCAAAGTCTTTGTCCATTGGGCTTTTCAGCGATAAAAGTTTTTCATCGTCCTGAAAAACAGGCCGACAGGTTTGAAAGAAAATATAAAAAGCAGCCTATTGAAGAAAAGGAATCGTACAAGTGGATAGAAGTAACAGAAGCCTCTAAAAAGACATTAGAAGAAGCCACCCGTATTACCTTCATACAAGACAGGGAAGGTGATATATACGAGCAATCTGCCAGCGTACCTGACGATAAGCATCATTTGCTGATACGCAGCAGAACCACCCGTAATCTTGATAATCGATCAGACTTGTACACAGCAATGGAAGCTTTACCTGTAGGTGGATATTATACCATAGAGATAGCGGCTGATAAAAGAAAGAACAGCAAAAAGCGTATAGCACAAATGGCCATTTGTTACGGTACATTCCGCATTAAGCGGCCAGCCAATTTAAACAAGACTGACTATCCTGAATATATTACTGTCAGAGGTGTGTGGGCACAGGAAGTTACTGAAGGAGTGAGTAATAGTGAACTTATTAAGTGGAAACTGCTAACCACTCATGAGATTAACAATTGTGAGGATGCCATTAAAATGGTTGAATGGTATGGCGCCCGTTGGTACATTGAACAAATATTCAGGTTGCTCAAACACCAGGGTTTTGGGATAGAAGGCACACAGCTGGAAAGCGGTTGGGCGATACGCAAATTAGTGCTGATGCAATTATCAGCGTTGCTGAAGATACTGCAAATGAACATAGCCTACAATGATCCTGAAGGCGGACAACCCATTGAAGAAGTATTTACACAACAGGAAATAGAAGTTATGACAACACTTAACAGGCGGTTGCAGGGTAAAAAAGCTAAAACACAAAATCAACATAATCCTTCGACTACTGCATGGGCTGCATGGGTGATAGGTCGGCTCGGTGGGTGGAAAGGTTATGATTCTTTAGGGCCTCCAGGAGTGATTTGTCTCAAAAGGGGACTGGATAGATTATCTCATATCATCGAAGGCGTAAACCTTGCAAAAGATATGTGTACAGGGTAGCTGCCGGCAAGGCAGATTCGTTTAC
>JBIQMJ010000394.1:0-3948 GCA_044463445.1 Segetibacter koreensis | reverse complement strand
TCGACACTTTCCTGGGGAGTGGCGAATTCTTTTACTTTTCCATTCTGGTCTTTTGGCAGGTATAAATATTGTTCAGCAATATAATAGGCCTTATCAAATGTAACGGGGTTACCATTTTCATCTTTGAGGCCATCGCGAGGTAACACCATAATGGCGCCATTCATTCCGGATACTACATGGATGGGTGTCATCAGTCCGCCCGGGGCACAATGATAAACAAATACTCCTGCGCGCGTGGCTTTGAAACGCAATTTTACCTGTTCGCCCGGGTTTACATGAGTAAGGTCTGCACCACCTTCGGCTCCGGTGGCTGCATGGAAATCTATATTGTGAATTTGAGTATTGGTAGCAGGATTTTTAAGAGTCAATTCGATGAAATCATTCTGGTGTACCACAATCATTGGTCCAGGTATCGTACCGTTAAATGTGAAGGCCCACATTGAATCGCCGGGAGCCACTTCCACTTTCTTTTCCTGTACAGTAAAAGTTACCTGTACTACTTTAGGACCGTTTTTATCCACCTGGTCAAACTTTGGCAACAGTGGCGGAGCTACCATTTCCTGAGTTACTTTGGGCAAATTATCTCCGTTGCCGTCATTCTTTTGATCAAGCACTGAAGTGTTGTCGGAATTTTTACAAGCGGAAAATAAGATCGAAATAGACAAGGCCAGGAATGTTATTGCTCGGTTACTGATCAAATTCTTTGTAATCGGAATCTTTAGATTTTTCATTTTTTTCATATTTAATTGTATTGTTTCTTCTTCTGAATGCCGGCCAGTTAATTGAGCCTGGCGTGGCGGATCGAAAAATGCACTCGAATTTTGCATTGGTATTATATTGAAAATTGCCTGGTGCATTAAGAAATGCAGAATGGCCCTATCTTTTAACAGGGTGCAAATTTAAAGAACTTCTCCCATTTCGCTGTGGAATAATAATTTCGAAAACAGGAATAATTAATATTTATCTATTTACTGGCAGGCAGGTTGATTTACTATCCTGCCGGGAAAATGACGGATAACAGAATTGGACTTCCCGATAATGAGAGAATTGCCTGGAGAAATTTATGAAAAACAATGTAGGTTTTCTTTCGAAAAAAACATTTTAAGGTTTAATCCTTCAATACCAATAAGGGAATCCTGGTATGTTGGCTCATTTGTTTGGTATGCACTTTCCCAAATAGTCTTTCCAGGAAAGTATGTTTGCGGGATACCATCGCCAAAATTTCAGCGGGGTTTTCATCCAGAAATTGATTGATTCCGTTAATAACATTTGAATCTTCAACGACGTTAAAATTGTATTTCATTTTATCAAAAGTAAAATGGGTCTTCATTTTATTGATAAATTCCTGGTCGCTGATTGTGCTTTCGGGTTTTTGAACATGAAGTACCCTAATCAAAGAATTATATTTTTGGGCTATTTCTATTAGCTGGGGAATTTCTTTTGTTTCGTCGAGGCTTGTTAAATCAGTGGCGAAGCAAATAGTGTCTACAGACCGGTAAGAAGCGTTTTCCGGAATTACCAAAACAGAAAAAGGCGATTTTTTTATAACAGAAGTAGTGGTGCTTCCTAAGATAGAATTACTTTTTCCTTTTCCTTTCATTCCCATGATGATAAGGTCTACCTGGTTGTCCTCAGCCATTTGAAGAATCAAGTCGGATGGAGAACCCTCGCCTACATAGGCTTCTGTTGAAACCAAATGATTTTTAGAAAGGGCCTTTACTTCATCTGATATCAGTTCCCTATTGGTCTCCACCATGTGCTGTTGCGCAGCAATCCTGGCCTGAATAGATTCATCCTCTATTAACAAACCAACCGGGACTACATTTATAAAAATAATTTTGGCTTTTAATACTTCGCCAAGAGATATTGCATATTTAGCTGCATTGTGGGAGGCTTCTGAAAAATCAATAGGAACAAGGAAGTTTTTCATTTTGTGATGTTTTGATTATTAGGCGGAAAATTATAGTAAGCCGTGCAGATTAAAATTGACTCTTGTTATTCTTTTTTATGATGTTTATCAGGTTGGGGGTTTTTAATAAAATAAAGATAAGGCAAATACATTGGTTCACTGCAATAATCCCATTTAAGGAAGAAGAACCTACAACTAGTCAGCCTCGCTGAAAGCGGCCAGGTATTTTTCTATGTAAAATGATTTTGATTTGGATTGGTATTGCATAATGTAACGGGGATGTTCCAGCGGAATTACTTTTTTAAAGAATTGAAATTCATCATTTAATTTTCTAAAAAAATTTTCGTTTTTCCCTGTTCCGAAAAGAAAGCAAATATCGGTGCTGATCCCAAAGCTTATTTGCTTTTTGATATTGGCAATAATAAAATCATACACGCAAGAAGTGAGTTCTTTGCTGTCATAATAGTTATAATTAATTTCTTTTCCTTTTTGATTGATAATCGTGAAGCCAAGCGGGCAAAGCGATTGGATATAAAAATCACCATAAAATTTTTTTACGCCGCCATACTCGTTGATTACTTCATACACAAAAGTAGCCGAAGGTTCATGAGTAGGTTTGCCGGGGAATTCAATGCCGCATTCGCTTAATAATCTTTTGGTATCCGTAAACGGGACGCCGGTAATTCCTGCGCCAAATCTGCCCGGGTTGATGCCCAAAATAATATGGCGCTTATTGTGATCATTGTAATATTTCCGGTAAAAACCAGAAGAGATGCGCAGCGCTTCTTTATTTTCCCTGAACGGATTCATGATCCTTATTCCATCAGGGAGATTCCCATTGAAAGAAATATTCTTATTGAAGGAAATAATCTTATCTGCGAAACTTTTCATTATTATTTTAATGCAGAACCGGTATCAACTTTTCTCGGTCAGTTTTACCCATTTAATCAATTCACTGACCGGTGTATATTCCTTGTAAGAAACCATCAGCTTGCCTTTTTTATTGAACAATGCAGTGAAAGGAGTATGTTCAAGGTGATAATAATTTTTTAAAAAGAAAACCGGAACTTCCATCCCAACTTGGACGTTAGCATATTTTTTGGTTTGATAATGATTTTCAAACCATGCGACGTCATTCAATGACTCAAAAGTCACCATCAGGATTTCTGTGTTTTTGAAAGCGGCCATTTTTGGAAAAAGTTGATCCATCAGTTTGCGGCAATGCTCACAATCGGGCGCAAAATAGATAACCAGCAAAGGTTTTTTCCCTAAATTTTTTGCAGAAGAAACGGTAGTTCCATCTGTAAGCCTGACCTTAAAATCCGGTAATGTTTGTGATATGGCGGGCGTGACAAATAAAAAGATTGCCGCAAAAATCGTTGACAATAAAAAGACAAAAAAACTTTTTCTTTTCATGGAAAGCTATTATTTCAGGAATGCAGTAAAGCAATAAAAATCCACAAATTTTACTTACAATCTTTTGATTTTTATGTTTCTGAACCAAACGTCATCGCCATGATCCTGCAATGCGATTTTTCCTGAGGTGAAGGTTCCAAAATCAGGCATGTATTTAAATTTGCTTATAGCCACCATTTTTTTCCAATAATCGTCCCAAAGAGTGGTAGAAAGAGTATGCTCGCCGTTCATATAAAAATCTAATTTTCCGTTCAGGCATTTTATTTCTATTTGGTTCCATTCGCCTAACGGTTTTTCCACTTCTTTCGAAGCGAGCAAATCATATAAATCTCCGGCGCGATGCGTATATAATTTTCCATCGGGTTGCCCGAGGCGAATCGGGGTTCCATTATCTAAAACCTGCATTTCGATTCCGGTGTGGTAAGTTTCTTTGTATTTAGCAGGATTATCACGAACATAAAATAGGATGCCGCTGTTTCCTTTATCTGAAATTTTCCATTCCAATTTCAAATCAAAATTGGCGTATTCGTCATTGCTCACCAGGTCGCCTCCTTCCTTGTTTTTTTCAGAAGCATCTAAATGGATGGCGCCATCCTGCACCTTCCATTCATTGCCCGCTTTTT
>JBIQMJ010000393.1:0-4067 GCA_044463445.1 Segetibacter koreensis | reverse complement strand
CAATTGTCGCTTTACAAAAAAATATTCTTCGCGTGATCAAAGCCTCTGGGATTCCCAAAAAAAAATTTGTGGGAATCGGAATCGGAATGCCCGGTTTTGTAAACGTTGAAAAAGGGATCAACTACTCATTTCTGCAATTGCCTGGTAATGAAAGTATCACCGAGCATCTTTCTGAAACAATTGGCTTACCGGTCTTTATTGATAATGATTCAAGCCTGATCGCATTGGCGGAGTATTATTTTGGCAAAGCCCGGAACGAAAGAAACGCGATGGTAATTAATATCGGCTGGGGAATAGGCCTTGGTATGATTCTGAATGGCGAACTATTTAGAGGCCACGATGGGTTTGCAGGTGAATTTAGCCATATTCCTCTTTTTTTAAATGGAAAACTCTGCTGGTGTGGAAAGGTAGGCTGCCTGGAAACCGAAACCTCTCTTCTGCTGATGATACAGAGCGCCAAAGAAGGAATCGCTTCGGGCAGGCATTCCAAACTGAAATCATTACCCTTTGATGATCTTGAACTTGCTTTTGAAGGCATTGCGAAAGCGGTTCGGGAAGGCGACCAGTTTGCTGCTGAATTATTTGCAAAAGCGGGCTATAATATTGGTAAAGGAGTTGCCGTATTGATTCATCTTTTTAATCCCCGAAAGATCATCTTGAGTGGCCGCGGATCTCTGGCAGGAAAAATTTGGCTGGCGCCGATACAGCAGGCTTTGAATGAACATTGTATTCCAAGGCTATACCTGGGAACAGACATTGAAGTCTCCACATTAGGCGTGAATGCTGAATTGATTGGGGGCGCAGCGCTTGTGATGGAACATTATGAAGAAAATCCTGTTACCCGAATAAAAGAAGCATCAAATATTTAAATCAACTTATAAAATCAAATTCCAAAAAACCACTTTTACTTTTCAACTGAATTACAAATTTTTAAATCACGATTATGAAAAAAAAATCAATCCGGTTACTCCTTCTCCTGTTCATGGGCATGTGGGGTACCCTTGCCTTTTCACAGGCGAAAAAAAACATCACCGGCGTAGTAAAAGACGAAACGGGAGCTCCTATAATCGGTGCATCCGTTAAGGTCGTTGGTACTAACACGGGGGTTGCTACGGATGGTGATGGGAATTTTACTATCGCAGCAGCACCCACCAATCAATTGCTCGTCTCCTCTGTTGGGTTCGAAAACAAACAGGTACCTGTAGGCAATCAATCAACAATCACCATCACGTTAAACAGGGCAGATGCTTCTCTCCAGGAAGTGGTGGTAACTGCACTTGGCATTCAAAAACAGAAAAAATCTTTAGGGTATTCTATTCAGGAGGTAAAAGGCCAGACTCTGGTAGAATCCAGAGAGCTAAATCTTGTAAACGACCTGTCTGCAAAAGTTTCGGGTTTGCAGGTGGTACGGTCAGGTAATGGTCCTGGTGGTTCTTCACAAATACTTTTGCGTGGCCATAACTCACTTACAGGCGCATCACAGCCGCTAATTGTGGTGGATGGAGTACCAATGGACAATTCAACTGGCCGTGTAGGTATCGGATCTACTAATGACTTCTGGAATCCTTCGCTTGATATGGGTAATGGTTTAAGTGATATCAATGCGGATGACATTGCTTCAATCAGCGTATTGAAAGGCCCTGCCGCCGCTGCGCTCTATGGTTCATTGGGAGGCAACGGCGTTATTCTCATTACCACTAAAACCGGAAAGAAACAGGCCGGCCTTGGTATTAGTCTTTCTTCTTCTGTAGGCTTTGAAAGCATTTTCACTACTCCTGATATGCAAAATGAATATTCGCAGGGAACCAATGGAGCTTATGATAATACATCAGGGTTAAGCTGGGGCGAAAAAATTACAGGCCAATCAGTAACTGATTATGCAGGCAAGCAAGTGAAATTGAGAGCGTATGATAATGTAGATAACTTTTTTAAGAATGGAATTGTTTCCAATCAAAATTTTTCTTTTCAGCAGAAAATAAATGCTACTTCCGTTTATGCATCTTATAACCGTTTTGATAATAAAAGCATGATACCTGGTGCAAAACTTTCGCGCAATAACCTTACAGCCAGAACAGTAACCAAGTTCGGAAATAATGATAACTGGACGATAGATACCAAAGTTCAGTTTATTAATGCTACTGCAAATAACAGGTCGTTAGAAGGACAGAACGGAAGCATATTTGCAACTATTTTTGGTTTGCCAAGAACTCTTAATATTCTCGATTTTAAAGATCCGTGGAATGCTAACCATCAAATGAACTGGTGGCAGCAGGGAAGCGGCATGAATCCTTACTGGTCGGCAAAATATCAGCTCAATGAAGATACGCGCAATCGTTATATTTTGTACGCCTCAATGGGGCATGATTTTACAAGCTGGCTGAGCGGTGAAATAAATGCGGGCGCTGATATGTACACTACCAACACCACTTCAAAAACATACGCAGGCAGTCCTTCCAATAACAGCTATGGCTTGGGTAAACAAACGTATGAGCAAACCAATTATAGCGGCAGGTTAACTGCCAAGAAAGACGACCTATTTGGTAAATTAGGCGGATCTGCTATGGTTGGAGGCAACCTGATGGCATGGAAAAATACTGCAATAAGCGGTAGCGCACCTACATTGGTAGTTCCTGATCTATTTACATTAGGAAATGCAGTTGACAAAGCAAATGTTGGCGAATCATTCAGTCAAAAGAAAATTAACTCCTTGTATGGACAATTGGAATTGAACTATGGCGGTTATTTATACCTTACCGGTACATTCCGTAACGACTGGTCCTCTGCACTATCCAATCAGAATAAATCGTATTTCTATCCTTCTGTAAGTCTCTCTTACGTATTTACTGATATGATCCATACGCTTCCGTCATGGTTAAGCTATGGTAAATTGAGAGCTTCCTATGCTGCAGCAGGTAGCGATTTGAATCCTTATGAGTTGTACAATACTTACAGCATTGGAACCGATCCTAATGGCAATACTACTGCCTCAAGAAGAGGAACTTTATATGATTCTACAGTAAGAAGCCAGTTGATCAAATCTTATGAAGCAGGTGCTGAATTGCGATTCTTTCAAAACAGGATCAGCATTGATGTATCATTCTATAAATCAAATGCAATCAGGCAATTGATCAATTTACCAATGGATCCTTTGAGCGGGTATAGTTCAATGAAAATAAATGCAGGTAATGTACAGAACAAGGGTATTGAGATTACAGCCAACGCACGAATTCTTGATAATCCAAATTCTTTGCGTTGGAATATGGGGGTTAACTTCTCTCACAACAAAAATACTGTTCCTGAACTTTATCCTGGTGTAGATAAGTATCAACTGGGAGGATTTGATAATATCCAGGTATTAGCAGTTGCAGGCCAACCTTATGGCGAAATTTATGGAAATAAATTGACAAGAGTAACGGATAATAAAAGTTCTGATTATGGTCAATTAATATTAGATAATACTGGCCTACCCCAGGCTTCTTCTGATATAGTTAGGCTTGGAAATCAGCAGGCGAACGCCTTGTTAGGCCTTACCAATTCCTTTAATTACAAAAACTTTGGTTTATCAATTTTGTTAGATGCAAGATTTGGAGGAAAGATATTCTCTCAGAGTTTAAGGAATATGGAAGTAAATGGTACTGCTGCTATGACCGTACCCGGCGGAGGCAGAGATTCTATGACTGTAAATGGTGTGGTTGCAGGAGCTAATCCGGGTGAGTATGTGCAAAACACTCACAGGATTTCAACTCAGCAATATTGGAATGCAGTTGCAGGAAGAGGGAATACAGGAGTTACAGAAACCAATCTTTATGATGCTTCAAATGTAAGAATCAGAAATGTGCAGTTGAGTTATACCTTACCCCGCACTTTATTGGAGAAAAGCTTTATTCAGAGAGCGGTTGTATCTGTATCATGTAATAACGTTTGGCTGACAAGCAGCCACATGCACGGTTTGGACCCTGAATCTGTATTTGCTACAGGTACGCCAGCCACCGGTTTTGAAAACGGAAGTGCTCCTACAACCCGTACTTTTTACATCAACCTTTCATTAGGATTTTGATCCCTAACTA
>JBIQMJ010000392.1:0-4094 GCA_044463445.1 Segetibacter koreensis | reverse complement strand
AAAGGCATGCTGCATAGCCGGGTGCGCACGGTGATTGATGCCGAAGTGGCTCATCTGCAAATACATGATACTTCTTTCAAAAAAGATTATGAGCCTGCTTTTGTATTACAACAGGGAGATTCTATTTTGAAAATATTGCATTCAATGCCCGAAGTAAAAGCCACCTCTGCAAGAAGCATCACACAGGGAATGCTGGCCACTACCACGGGAAGTATGGGAGTGCAAATAAATGGAGTGCAGCCACAGCAAGAATATGAAGTGTCGCAATTAAAGAAAAAAATTATTGAAGGTGACGGATTTCATTCCGGCAAAAAAAACGAAATACTGATTGGGAAAAAACTGGCTGATAAAATGAAATTGAAGATAGGCTCAAAGCTGGTGCTCACCTTTACAGATTCCAGTGCCGAAATGGTTGCTGCTGCCTTCCGGGTAGCGTCCATCTACCGTTCCGACAATGCCCCGCTGGACGAACGAAATGTATATGTCAAAAGAGAAAACCTTAATGAACTATTGGGTATTGGCAGCGGGCTTCACGAGATAGCTGTGCTTCTTAACCGTGACGAAGACCTGAATAGGGTTCAGCGAAAATTACAGGAAGAATTCCCCTCTTACCAGGTGGAAACATGGAGGCAAATTTCCCCTGAAACCGATTTGATGATAAACACCGTGGATGTGTATTCTTATATTATCATGATGATCATCATGCTGGCGCTGGCCTTTGGCATCATCAATACGATGCTGATGGCTATTTTGGAACGAACCAGGGAAATCGGAATGATGACAGCCCTTGGAATGAATCGTGTGCGGCTTTTTTTCCTGGTGTTGCTGGAAACAATTTTATTAACAGTTTCCGGTACGCCAATCGGCTTAGGCATAGCGTGGCTGGCAACCAATTATTTTAATAAAAATGGATTGGATTTATCGGGCATGGGAAAAGAAATGATGAGCAGTTTTGGATACAGCACCCTGATCTATCCTGAATTTCCATCAGATAAAATAATCGGAGTGATGATGATAGTAACCGGGACGGCTATTGTATCGTGTCTGTTTCCTGCGATGAAAGCATTGAGATTGCAACCTGTGGAAGCACTAAGAAGATAAAACAATTTTTATGAATACCGTAATTGATGCACACAATATCAGCAAGATCTATAACCCGGATACGATCCCGGTATATGCGGTAAATAATGTACACCTGCATTTACTGAAAGGAGAATTTACTGCATTGGTAGGCCCTTCCGGTTCAGGAAAAACCACCTTGCTGAATTTAATAGGCGGATTAGATAAAACGGACACAGGAAATATCTTCATCAACGGAAAAGATATTACACAGCTTTCTGCCGGTAAGTTGATTGATTTTCGCTTACACAATATTGGCTTTGTCTTTCAATCTTTCAACCTGATCCCGGTACTTACGGCAAAAGAAAATGTAGAGTTTGTAATGCTGCTACAACGCATAAAAAGATCAGAAAGGGAAAAAAGGATCCATACTCTTTTTAAACAAATTGGCCTGGAAGATAAAATGAGCAGCCGCCCATCGCAGTTATCGGGAGGGCAACAGCAAAGAGTGGCCGTAGCAAGAGCCCTGGCATCCAAACCGCAATTTGTATTGGCAGATGAGCCTACCGCCAACCTGGATTCAAAATCTGCTTCCAATTTATTAGACATAATGGCTCTGCTCAACAAAGAAGAAAATATGACGTTCATTTTTTCTACTCACGATCAGCGCGTAATAGAACGGGCAAGAAGAGTAATCACCCTGGTAGATGGAAAAGTAGTTTCAGATACGGCAGTAGTGGACACCAATGTTTTGCACGAAACCGTAAAAGAAAGTAAGTGAAATGGCTCATCCTCATACCAACCTTACTAATTAGCAGCATCTGTTCTGCACAAGATAGCTCAGGTGCCAAAAAGCAAAACTGGGAAATACATGGTTATATCAAAAACATGGAATCCCTATATTTTGATAAGCATTTCAATAATTTAATTTCCGGAAACCTTTTACACAACCGTCTTAATTTTAAATGGAAACCTTCTGATAAAATTACCGCAGATGCAGAATTTCGCAACCGGCTATTTTGGGGAGAGGAAGTAAAACTAACACCCGGATTTGCTTCCATGCTGAAAAATGAAAATGAAATAGTCAATCTTCAAAAAGCATGGATCAACAAACCTTTCCTGGTGTTACATTCCAATGTGGAGAGGCTGTATGTGGATTATCACCCGCAGGATTGGAACTTGCGCGTTGGACGGCAGCGGATTAATTGGGGAGTGGCCACCACCTGGAATCCCAACGACATTTTTAATACCTACAATTTTTTGGATTTTGATTACGAAGAAAGGCCAGGATCAGACGGCGCTAAATTTCAATACCTCTTCTCTGATTTTTTTAATGTAGAATTTGCTTATGCGGCTACGGATAAAAAAAACGGTTCTGTTGCCGCTATAAAATATGCGCTGAATAAATGGGGATATGATATGCAACTGATCACCGGCTGGTATAAAGATCATCCAACGATTGGAACCGGCTGGGCAGGCAATATAAAAGAAGCGGGGTTTAAGGGAGAGGTGCAATATTTTATTCCTAAAAAAGATTCGGCAAGTCATTTGAATATTACGATGGAAACAGATTATATGTTTAAGAAAAGCTGGTATCTGAACATTGGATTTTTATTTACCAGCCAGGGTTTGTACAAACCCGTCAATAACTGGAACGAAATCAATTTAAAATTTTCATCGCAAAACCTTATGCCTACCAAATGGAATGTGATTGTTACCACGTCAAAAGAAATTACCCCGCTTTTTACAGGAAGCATCAGTACACTGTATGCGCCGGGCACAAACCTGCTAATTATTTTTCCCACGCTTCAATATAACCTGGCTACCAATTTTGATCTGACCCTGGTTTGGCAATCTTTTTTTTCCCAATTTGAAAATAAATTCCAGGGAGTAAGCCATAGCGCTTTTTTAAGAATGAAATGGAGTTTTTGAAACGGGATGATACTGGCCAAATTCGTTTGGATTTCCACCGGCTAAATTGTTTCGGTATTCAACAAAAGTCAGCACAAATCCTATTTTTCAATCATTTCAATCGCCATCTTGTATGCCATTGCCGATTCAGGAAGTGGTGTTAAGGCATCTGATAAAACCTGGTAAGTGCCTTTCTCAGATAGTTCGCGGGCAATCTTTTGTATTAAAGCTAAGGTAGCTTTCATTACACCGGAACCCAGGCTTAAACGGGCCACGCCTAAATCCTGTAACTCATGAACAGAAGGAGGTAATATTCCTCCGCCAATGCCGGGATTAGCAAGGATATTGATCGGTGCATTAATCTCCTTCACCAGCGTCTCAATCATTTCTTTATCCCAAACAGGTTGCACAAATATGCAATCTGCACCGGCTTCGCGGTATTTATTTCCACGCCTGATTGATTCGGACAATTTTTCTTTCTCTGATACTTTCGATACATAAAATGAATCGGTACGTGCATTAATCACTAAATGAAATCCCAATGAATCCGATAAGGCCCGGATAGCTGCTATTCTTTCGCAAAATTCCATTTCATCTATTAACTTCGGATTTAGATCAATACTGTCTTCAATATTAATTCCTACAACTCCTGTTGCAATAACCTTTGTAACTGAATCAATGATCTCATCTAAATTATTTCCATATCCCGCCTCAAAATCGGCTGTTACGGGAACCTGTACGGCATTTACAATTCCGGAAATCGTTCCAATCATTTGATCCAATAATATTGCTTCACAGTCAGGATATCCTAAAGAAGCAGCGATTCCCATGCTTGTAGTGGCAATGGCTTTATACCCGCAGGCTTCCACTAATCGGGAACTGCCGGGATCCCACGAATTTAAAAGAAGCAAAATTTCTTTATCATTATGAAACCTCAGAAACCGTTCGGCTTTTTCTTTTTGAATGTTGGAAATCATGATGCTTTGATTTTTATTTTTAATACCTGTAGTGATTCTATGGTTCAATGATCTGTAGTTGGTTTTCAAATCTTCAAGATGTTACCTCGATTACTCCGGCATTTCTGTATTGCACACAAAAGCAATTCTCTTACTATCAGGCGACCA
>JBIQMJ010000391.1:0-4103 GCA_044463445.1 Segetibacter koreensis | reverse complement strand
CATAATGAAGATGGGTAATCCAGGTACAAATGCTCCCCTTCAGTAATCAATGACCCCGATGAAATTACTTTTGATGTTAAATAGTAGGGATCAGTTTTCCTTCTGGCTTCTACCTGTTCCGATACCACCGCAGGTGATAACATGTCATCCTTCCATAATGTAGTAGTAAAGAAAGTGGCGGCGATAATATGATCATCCTTGTCTCTTATAAGAAGGTAGTCAAACAACCAGTTATCTTCAGGCAAATCATTTTCAGAAAATGACTTTTCCAGTACCGCTAAACCATCCCAGTCAAAAGTACCCTTGCCGGCAAATAATTTATTCCACTCTTCTTTATCTACCTGGTGTATGGTTTGTAAATGATCTGCTTTTAAGATGCCACCTTGTTTCCTGAAATCTATGCTGCTTTCCCCGGGCTCTTCCGGCATTTTTAATTTGAAGGCTTTGTAAATCTGCGGTAGCGTAATGTCTTCCTCCATCATTGCTTTTGGAAAAATCGCGGCAAGCGTGGAAACCATATTTTCAATTTCCCCGAATGTATGAAGACGGGTAATAGTAAACCTTATGCCTGTTTGTTTCATCGGTACGGTAGGAAAAACTCCAAGATTCACATAATAACCGGCATCAAGCATCCTTCTCACAATATTGTGGCCGAGCTTTGGTAAACTGACACCAACAAAAAATATTGCCGCACCCGCTTCAGAAATGAGAGGTAACTTATATTTTTTCAACATCAGTAAGGTGAACTCGATATTGTCCCGCAACCGCTCCTGCATCTCAATAATTTCATCACTCAGATGAATTTTTGCAACAGCAATTGCTGCTCCAATGGCGGAAGGCTGCATAGGCCCGGAACTCAATAACGGCCCTCCTACCGTTCCCACCTTTCTTGCCAGCTCCCTATCACCATAAACCAGTAGTCCCCCACCTGAAGCAAACGCTTTGTTCAATGAGGTGGCAAGCATCATCTTTGGATGTATCTCATGATGGCTTAAAACAAATCCCCTCCCATGTTTCCCATGAATACTCATCCCATGCGCATCATCCACATAAAAATAAAATTCAGGATAATGGTCTAAAAACCCGTAAACTTTATCAACAGGAGTGCAATCCCCAAACATGGAATAAATGCCATCAGCCATGTACCAGATCTTTTTATGCTTATTCCTTAGCTCCTTAATTCTCTCTTCTAATAAATCCATCCTGTTGTGTCTCACCAGTTCAATATGTACTCCCCTGCCCTTTACAATTTGCACTGCAGTTTGTACAGAATTGTGAACCTGCTGATCCAAAATAACAGCATCTTCATCATCAACCAAAACAGGAATATTGGCAATGTGACCCAGTGTGGTGGTAGGCGTAATTACACAATGCGCTCCAAAAATCATTTCCAGGAGCTTCTCCAATTCTTTGTAACTCCCAATAGACACATAAGCCCGCGATTCAGAAAATTGTGTTCCATATTTTTGAATTGCCTTAATAGCTCCTTCCTTCACTCTCTGGTCAAATTCTAATCCTAAATAACTGCAGGAACCAAAATTTAATACCTTCCTGCCATTGATCTCTATTTGGTTGCCTTCAAATGGAATATCGGATGTATACAAATGCAATATTCTCTTTTCAATACCATAAGTTACAATCTGGTCAACAGTTTCATAAAAGGAAGTGGTCTTGCTCATAATTAAAATTTTTAGCCGGATAATTTTTTTCAAACTTGATTTTTTTTCAGCTTTGAAAACTCAGTACAAAGACTGATTTTTAAAATTTTCAGCTAAGAATTTTTCTTAGGTACAATACCCCTCCTTTTAACTTTCAGAAAAAAAAATTAAATTTATCCTATGGAGTATGATACACCCTTCGTTCACCTCCGTATAAAGGATAACATTCTGATTGCATCCTACAAAAAGAACCTGATTATCAATCTTGATATCGCAAAAAAAATAGTTCTGCAACGACAATCCTTTACAAGAGGTCAAAAAATGGCAGTTATGATTTTCAGCCAGGGGGTAACAGGTATTGATAAACCTGCACGCGAATTTTTTGCGTCACCCAAAGGGACTGAAGGCCTTTCTGCATCTGCCATTGTCGTAAACTCGCCTTTTAGCAGATTACTCGGAAACTTTTTCCTGAGAGTAAATAAAGCCCCTATTCCGGTAAAGCTTTTTTCAAACATTTCATCAGCAGAAAAATGGTTGCAACAATTTATTAACGCCAAATAATATAACGGTCATGGATATACGATTAAAAGAAATTAATTCAAGATTAATAGAATATTCTACCGGCCACTTCACCAGGCGAATTAAAATTTCTGAAAAAAAGGATGAATTAGACGCCGTCAGCATTGGTATCAATATGCTCGGTGAAGAATTAAACGACGCGACCATTTCAAAAATTTATTTCAACAGTATCTTCAACTCTCTATCCGAAATGGTATTTATTATAAATAAAAAAGGAATTATACAGGATGTAAACAAAGCAGGTCAAAATAAATTACAATATTCAAAAAAGGAACTTACAGGTAAAAATATTTATCGCTTCTATCAAAAGGATTTTGTTGATAATAAAAATATTCCCTCAATAAATAATTCAGTCTCTCAGCATCATGGCCTACTGACTATAAAAAAAGGGAATAACATTCCGGTGCGTGTCAAATCAACCAGGTTCAGAAATTCTCTAAACAAAGAACTTTTAGTCCTCACCGTAACTGACATCTCGAATGAACTTAAAGGTCAAAACAATATCATGCAAGCTATTATCCAGGGTGAAGAAATTGAAAGAGAACGACTTTCAAAAGATTTGCACGATAGCCTTATCCAGCAATTGGCCGCTGCTAAATTCCATATAAATTCAACACTCAGTACGGTTAGAAGCAAGAAAATGAAATCTTCCCTTAATGTACCCAATAAAATATTGTCGAATTTAATTCAGGAAGTAAGAACCATATGCTTCAATCTTATGCCCGATGCTTTGCAGGAGTTTGGTCTTCAAAAAGCAATATCCGCATTTGCATCAAGGTATAACACGGCAACAAAACTTGAAATCGTAAACAAATGCCCCCTGCCTGAAATTTCCCGGGAACTCCAGCTTCAACTTTTCAGAATCTCCCAGGAATTTATATCAAATGCAATTAAACATGGTAGGGCTGAAAAAATCAAAATCAGGTTTTCATTTGAGAACCAATTGCTACAAATAATTTTTACAGATAATGGTAAAGGATTCAATATAAAAAGGCGGTTTAAAGGCATGGGACTAAGAAATATTCAGGGAAGAATAAAATCTTATAACGGCGCTACCAAAATAGATAGTCAGCCCGGCAAAGGAACTTCAATCAAAATTTTAATTCCAATTAATAACCAATTATGGCCAGGCTTCCAACTTTAAAAGGTAAAAAAAATGTAGTCGGTATTTTAATTGTTGATGATCATAAAGTATTAAGGCAGGGATTAATAAAAATGCTGTCATCGCTAAAAAAGTTTTTAAATATTCAGATAACTGAGGCAGATAGCGGGGCAAAGGCTTTCCTCCGGATAAACCAGAAAGATTTTGATCTCATAATAATGGACTATAAAATGCCCGACACTACAGGACTTGAATCCATCCGGCGAATCCTTAGGTTTAAACCCCGAATGAAAATTATTGTTTTAAGTAATTACGATGACCTCGTATATGTGGAAAGCGTCAGAGATGCAGGGGCAAGAGGATATCTTCTGAAAAGTGTAGAAACTGAAGAGCTTTTAAAAGCCATCAATACCGTACTTAAAGGCAATATTTATTATAGCAATGAAATAGCCCTTAAACTTCTTGAAGCAAATGAAAATCGTAAGCCTTCAAACAGGCTTGGCAGTACTAAATTAACCAAAAGAGAAATGGAAATACTTCGTTGGATCGGTACCGGGTTATCCAATGTGGCAATTGCTGAAAAATTATTTATTTCAAAAAAAACAGTCGACAGCCACAGACAAAATCTCCTCCATAAACTGAACGCAAAAAATACTGCTGGTTTGGTAAAAGCCGCTTATAAAATGAACCTTTTGGACGATTGATTCATTCGTATCCCTTTGACGAACCCCATCTTTTCTAATAACATTCGAGTTAAGATATTT
>JBIQMJ010000390.1:0-4139 GCA_044463445.1 Segetibacter koreensis | reverse complement strand
GCAACAGCAACGCATCATGCGCATCAATCGTTTGTTGAAATTTATTTTTAAAAACACCTAATTCTTTTCGCTTCCACAAATCCCTTACACCTGCTTTTTTAAAAGAACCAATATCTTTAAATGAGAAAGAAATGCTTTGCACTTTATCAGCTAAATTAAAAAGGGCAATATTTATTTGTTTACTGTTCAATACGTGCGAAATCCAGATGGCTTTGGTGCTGTCCTGGTAAATACATTGTGGATGTTCCGAATTTTGGTCAACAGAAATTACTTCTTCATTCATCAAAAGACTATCATCAAACGGCCGGTTTTCCGGCAAATTCCCGCCCATCATTAATGGAGATTGGTAAATACACCAGAAGGTAAAATGCGTACGCAATTCATCATCGGTAAAGCGGCTATATCTTTCCGGCCCAACTGGTCCGCGCTTGGATAATTTTCCGATCTGCAACATATCGCAATCCGGCCAATGCCCTGGTGCGCCTGTGCCCTGCCATTGTTTGGCAAAATTCATCATCGCCAGAATTTCTTTCCAGTTGTCCCAAAAATCATCTGCCATGCGCCACATATTTGCATGAGCCATTACGTGCGTGGAATCTTTTAAAGGTGTGGCGCCGGGTGAAATACTTAACACAATTGGCCTTCCGCAATTTTCAATCGCTTTTTTATAACCCTCGATTTCGGCTTGGTGATAAGGTCTTGAAATATCATCTACCTTGATAAAATCAACACCCCACGAAGCATATAATTGCAATAAAGAATTGAGGTATTCCTGCGCTCCTTTTTTGTTCATATCGAGGCCATACATGTGATTGAGCCAGCTACAGGTTGAATTAGTATCTGCGATTTGATCCGCAGTAATTCCATCGGCGCCTGACACTTTTGTTCTTGCCCAAACTGCCTGTCGCGGAATGCCACGCATCACATGAATACCAAATTTTAACCCCAGCGAATGAACATAATCGGAGAGCGGTTTAAACCCTTTTCCTCCAAAGCTTGAAGGAAATTTATCAGGCTGTGGAAGAAGCCGTCCATATTCGTCCATCTTCAGCCATGGAATATAGGAACCATCGTAAAGTCGTTTTTGTTCGGGATTTCCAATCTTGCTATAAGGCGGATTATCATACGCCCAAAGAAAATCCACCACAATATATTGCCAGCCGTAAGGCTTTAAATTTTTCGCCATGTAATCCGCATTTGCTTTTACTTCATTCTCATGAACGGCCGAGCCAAAACAATTGTAGCTGTTCCAGCCCATCGGCGGCTTCATTGCCACGTTTTGTGCATTAACTATCGAAGTAAAAACTCCAAGCAATATGGTGAAGAAAAATTTCATTTATTGCTGCCCATAATAACTTCCGGGGCCATGTTTTCTTTCATAATGTTTTTTGATTAATGCATCTTTAAGCCTCGCTGCATCTGCGTTTATGGATAAGGTGAGGTGAGCCATTTTTGCCACGTTTTCCAAAACAGCGCTGTTGTAAACCGCTTTGGCAGCGGTTTTGCCCCAGGTAAATGGCGCGTGGTTGCTTACCAAAATCATTTCCACTTCTTCATAGCTTAAATCATTTCCTTTGAACCAATTCAGGATCTGAAAGCCAGTTTCGTATTCATAATTCCCCTGGATCATTTCATCGCTCATCGGCGGCGCACAGGGAATATCAACCGTGTTGTGATCCGCATGTGTAGTTCCAAAAATGGGAATACTTTTTTGTGCCTGCGCCCACGAAGTTGCATACACAGAATGCGTGTGCGCCACACCGTTAATTTTTTCCCAATGCTTGTATAGAACAGCATGCGTTTTTGTGTCGGAGGATGGCCTTAAATTTCCTTCCACAATATTGGATTCAAAATCTACGATCACCATTTTTTCGGGCGTCAATTCTTCATAAGGCACGCCGCTTGGCTTGATCGCAAACACACCGAGCGCTCTGTCGGCGGCACTTACATTTCCAAAAGTGAATAACACCAATCCCAATTTTGGCAATTGCATATTGGCTTCGTAAGCTTCCTGCTGAATGTGTTCGTATTTTTTCTGAGCCACTTTTATTTAGTTTGTTGTTCAATGAATTTTCCTAACTGCTGATATTTTTCATATCGTCTTTTATAGATTGCTGTTTTATTTTTATCGGGAAAATATTCTTTATCAAAGCCACGTCCCATCGCCTTCATTGCGTCTTCTACCTTATTATAAATTCCTGCTGCTGTGGCTGCAAACATGGCCGCGCCTGCTGCACACGTTTGTTCTGAGCGATGGATTTTTATGGGCATGTCCATTACGTCCGCCATGGTTTGCATGATATAAGAAGATTTTCTTGCCACGCCACCAATGCCTATCAAGCCTTTTACTTCCACGCCTTGCTGATTAAATCTATCAACAATAGCTTTGGCGCCAAAACAGGTTCCTTCCACCAGCGCTTTAAAAAATCGCGGCGCATCCGTTCCCAATGTTAACCCGGTGACAGCGGCTTTTAGCAATTGGTCGGCATCGGGTGTTCTCCGGCCATTTAACCAATCCACCGATAATTCATCATTTTCATCTAAAGGCAATTTTGCTGCTTCTTCAGAAAGACGCGTAATTATTTTATCGGCTGATTCTGCAATTAGTTCTTTTATCTTTTCTGCATCCGCAATTTTCGAATCGCGCATTAGCTCAAATGGCCATGCTAAAAGATTTTTGAACCACGCGTACACATCACCAAAAGCTGACTGGCCTGCTTCCATGCCTATCATTCCGGGAATAACAGAACCTGGCACCTGCCCACAAATTCCACGGACCAATTTTTCGTTTACATCATCCACCGGGGCCACCAACATATCGCACGTGGAAGTGCCCATTACTTTACTTAAATAATAAGGTTCAATCTGGCCGCCAACTGCGCCCATGTGTGCATCCATAGCACCAACACCAACTATCACATTTTTTGGAAGCCCCAGTCTTTGTGCCCACTCTTCAGATAGCGTACCCGCAGCCTGGTCGGCGGTATATGTTTTTGTAAATAATCTTGAAGTAAAATTTTCAAGCAATGGATCCACGGCCGTGAAGAATTCATTCGGTGGAAATCCTCCAAAATCCTCTGCCCACAAGGCTTTATGGCCTGCCGAGCAAACGCCGCGTTTCATATCTTTTATATTCGTTCCGCCTGTAAGCAAAAAAGGAATCCAATCGCAATGCTCTACCCATGAATAACAGGTGGCTCTTATGGCTTCATCCTGGCGCAGTAAACGAAGTAATTTTGCCCAAAACCATTCTGACGAATAAATGCCGCCGACAAATTGTAAATAATTTGTTTCAAATTGTTTTGCCTTTTCATTGATTTCTGCTGCTTCTGCCGTTGCCGTATGATCTTTCCAAAGAACGAACATCGCATTGGGATTGTTTTCAAAAGAAGGAAGCAAGGCGAGCGGAGTTCCTGTTTTATCAACAGCAACCGGCGTGGAACCGGTGGTATCCACAGAAATGGCAACAATATTTTCAACGACTTCTTTGCTTGCTTTTTCCACGCAATCTTTTATCGTTTTTTCCAATCCTTCCACATAATCCAAGGGATGCTGGCGGAATTGATTTTTGGAGGGATTACAATACAGACCTTTCTTCCATCTTGGATAGGCAAAAACAGAAGAAGTGACTTCTTCACCATTCATTGCATTCACAATCACAGAGCGGACTGAATCAGTTCCGTAATCAACTCCGATAACGAATTTTTGTTCCATTGATTATTTTAAAAATTTAAGTGTCAATCATTTCAATTCCAGCACCACTACCGATTTGGGAGGAAGATTAACTATCAATTCATCTTTGTCTTTTTTGACGTCTGAAAATTTGGCTAATTTTATTTTATCCGGATTTTCAAAAGAATTATAATCATTAAATTTTGCAGAAGTCAAAATACTGCCGGTTACATTTTTCCAACTGCTTCCTTCAAAAGAAGCGCGGACCGTAATGGTTTTTGAGGGATCAATATTCACCAAAGAAATATGAATAGCTCCCGTAGAGTCTTTTGACGCTGACGCATTTACCGAAGGAATATAATCGCTTCCGGAAACATAATCCGGAGAAACGAGCCTGATGGGTAATAACGTAGCATCCTGGTGAACCTTAAACAAATCGAATACATAATAAGTGGGCGTAAGAATCA
>JBIQMJ010000389.1:0-4159 GCA_044463445.1 Segetibacter koreensis | reverse complement strand
GATGGGCGTAATGTGCCCGACCTGATGGCAGGCATTATGCAATATCCTGAAACACCGGAGCATTCGCCTTTTCAGCTTACGCTCCAGGTAAATTTTGTAAGCGGCACCGGTGGCTCAGAAACAACACGCTTTGTAGGTGATGAAGGAACTATCGAAGTCCATGGAAATGGCCTTATCGTTCATCACAGCAAGATGCCCGAAGCGCCCGGGATTGGCGGATGGGATGCATTGGAAACTTATCCCGAGGCCATGCAGAAGGAATTGCTAAAACGTTACAACGAAAAATATTCTACGGAACAACAAAAAAGGCATAACAAGCCGGATATAGTGTATAAGGCTCCTGAAAATTTTGACTCAAGCCTTCAGCATCATATCAATTTTTTCGACAGTATCAGAAATGGAAAGCCTGTAGTAGAAGATGCAGTGTTTGGTTTCAGGGCAGCAGCGCCGGCGCTTGCCTGCAATGAAAGCTATTTTAAAAATAAAATCATTCATTGGGATCCTGTACAAATGAAATTGAAAGAAGCGTAATTATTTTATTTGATTTGCACTTTATTGCACTATCCTGAATCCGGGTTATATTATTTTTTACAATTTTGTTAAACCCTGCATTTGATTTCACTTTGAAATAATTTTCCAGATATTCCAAACACGGAATGCATTACCTTTATAACAACAAAAACGGTTGTCAATAACCATCGGCTTTTACTTCTAAATCAAATACAATGGCAAACGCAGAAGAAATAAAAAACAGTTATATTGATTATGTACTTACCAATGGCGAGCCCCCCAAATCGGTGTATAATTTTGCCAAAAAAATGAAAATCACCGAAGCGGCTTTCTATAAATTCTATGGTTCTTTTGATGCCATAGAAAAAGCAGTTTGGGAAGATTTGACTTTGGCCACAATTCTCAAAATAAAGGAACAGGATGTGTGGGCTCAATACACTTCCCGGGAAAAAATACTTTCATTTTTTTACAGCTACCTGGAATTATTAAAATCAAAACGTAGTTTTATTATATACACTTTAAAAAAACATCCCAAAAGGATCACCACGCCTGATGTTTTGTCCGGAGCAAAATCTGTATTTCTTAGTTTTTCGGAAGACATAATCAATGAAGGCCTTGACAGTGGCGAATTAACAGACAGAAAATTTTTTAGCAAGAGATATAAAGATGCACTCTGGGTTCAATTTACTTTTATTATTAAATTCTGGATGGATGACGACAGTAAAGATTTTGAAAAATCAGACGAAGCCATTGAAAAAGGAATTAATGTTTCATTTGATTTATTCCAAAGATCACCCATTGATAATTTATTTGAATATGGTAAATTTTTAACTCAAAACAGTAAGTTCAAAGAAAGAATGGGAATTTAAAAACACTATGAAAACGCAGGAATCCATGCCCACTACGAAAGTGGAACGTTCTGCAAAATTTGTAACAACAGGTTTTCGCATCGGTGGCAATTATGTAAAACATTATTCTAAAAAATTATTCAATCCTGATCTTTCGCGCGATGAACTCAATGAAGACAATGCGACTGATATTTATAATTCATTAAGCCAGCTCAAGGGCTCTGCCTTAAAAGTGGCACAGATGCTGAGCATGGATAAAAATATTTTGCCCAAGGCTTATATAAATAAATTTTCGCAATCGCAATATAACGCCCCTCCCCTCTCCGGTCCGCTTATTGTAAAAACTTTTACAAAAAGTTTTGGCAAAACACCCAACGAGATCTACGACACTTTTAATATGAATTCCACACAGGCTGCTTCAATAGGCCAGGTTCATGAGGCAACATTAGATGGAAAAAAATTAGCGGTAAAAGTGCAGTATCCCGGCGTCGGCGACAGTATTTCTTCAGACCTTAAAATGGTAAAACCTATTGCATTCCGCCTGATTGGAATGAGTGAAAAAGAATTAGCTGTCTACATAAAAGAAGTAGAAGAACGCTTGCTTGAAGAAACCGATTATAAATTGGAAGTGCGGCGCTCCATTCAATTTTCGAAGGCCTGCAGCCAGTTAAAAAATATTGTTTTCCCAACCTATTATCCCAAACTTTCTTCTTCCAAAATCATAACAATGGATTGGATGGAAGGATTGCATCTTAAAGAGTTTCTCGCCACCAATCCCTCACAAAAATTAAAAAATAAAATCGGGCAGGCGCTCTGGGACTTTTATAATTTTCAACAACACGAATTAAGAGCGGTACATGCCGATCCGCATCCGGGAAATTTTTTAATTACTCCTGATGAAAAACTCGCAGTGATTGATTTTGGTTGTATCAAGGAATTGCCGGAAGATTTTTACAATCCGTTTTTCGGATTAATCTTTCCTGATTTAATGCGTGATAAACAAGCTACCATTGAGGCTTTCAGGCAATTGGATATGATTCATCCCAATGACAATAAAGAGCAAATAGAATTTTATTATAAGGCTTATAAAGAAATGATCTCTCTTTTTGCCCTTCCCTATATCAGTAAGACTTTTGATTTCAGCAAGCCTGAATTTTTTGAACAGCTCTATGCTTATGGAGAAAAAATCGCCAAGATGCCCGAGTTTAAACAGCAGCGTGGAGTGAAACATTTTATTTATGCAAATCGTACCAATTTTGGTTTATACACTTTGCTGAATGAGCTGGGCGCAACCGTTAAAACTGATACCTTTCAACCTCACTTCGCCAAACAAAAAAAGTAAAATAAAATTCCGCATTATTTCTTCGTTTACTATTGTATAAGGCCATTTCATTTGTACTTCCGGTTTCCTCTAAATAAACCGAAGAACTTTTTTTAGCATAAAAATTCTCAATATTGAGTCCACTCTTTAGAAATATTAGCTTCAGCAGAAGCGATTATCTTCAAAATACGGCGGATCTTTTTTTATCCAACTCCTTTTCAAAATATTTTAAAGGCAAGCTGAAATCGCCTCTGATTGAAATATATTTGAAGAGAAAAATAAGTTCTTAGACGAACTGACGTTATGCGCAATTTTACAAACGACTTTCAAAAAACTCATGAGCTGCATTCTGACTATTAGTGGACAAAATTTAGACGTTGATGCTTTTATTAATAAGAGTAAATTAAGACCGTATAAAAAAAGTTACAAAGGACAACCTAAGTTTAAGTCAAAACCAAATGGCGACAAACTTTCTTTTTCACTTTTATCAATTGAAACAAGCAAAGCAGATTTTGATAATTTGAAAAAACAAATTGTTGACACAATCCGCTATTTAAAACGCAACCAAGGCAAACTTGCTCATATTACTTCGACAAAAGAAATTGAATACGCTGTTTTAAATTTTGGCATTGACCTTAGAATTGACAATATGAAAATTCTCATCCAGTCTGAAAAATTTCCGAACGAATTATTAAAACTTGCTGATGATGTCGGGTTAGACATAGAACTTTCAATTTACCCGACTGATTTACAAGAAACATTAGAAAAGAAAATCAAAAATCCTCGACAAAAAAGCGCATAACATTCGCATGCAAGCCTGGCAGAAGTGGTAAAAGTGAGTATGGGTACATCTTTCAGCAGCAGTTCCAGGCAAAAAAAACTCTGTTAAGCAATAGTAATAACAATGAACTTTGGGGACTGGTCGGATTTATTCCCAACTTCGGACTCATTGTCGGAGTGATTTTAGCAGTGAAGGGTTTCAACTACCGAGACAATAAACTTATTGCAATCATTGGCTTAGAAAATATCCCAATTTAATCAGGGATTTTATTCCTACAGCGATCAACCAGTTATGGGTAAGCGACATCACTTATTGGAAGATAGCCACAGGTGAGCATCTTTACATAAGTTTAATCACCGATGCCTCGTCCCGTAAAATTGTTGGTTATCATGTGGCAGAAACAATTGAAGCTATTCAAAGCATTCAGGCGCTGCAAATGGCCCTTGCAGCCCTTGGAGGGCTGCCGTGCCATTGCAGCTTACCCATCACAGCGATAGGGGAATACAATATTGCAGCGGGAAGTATGTAAAGCTATTGCAGGACAATGACATCAGGATCAGCATGACCGAAAACGGAGACCCCTTAGAAAATGCTATAGCTGAAAGGGTGAATGGAATCATTAAAGAAGAATACCTGAACCATTACCAAACCGGTAACTTACCGGAAGCAAAAAAACAATTACACAAGGCTATTGGCTTG
>JBIQMJ010000388.1:1347-4164 GCA_044463445.1 Segetibacter koreensis | reverse complement strand
GTTGGAATATTAATATTTCCTAAGGAAGCAAGAGGAGAAAAAAGATCGATCTTTTGCGGTGTTTCAGATTTAAATTCCACATGGTTTCCAGATCCTTCAGCTTCAAATTTGATTTCTGTTGCTGAAGCGTATCCACTGCTCCAGGTAATAGTTCCGCCCTGTAGCCGTGCTGCAGAGGTAGGTGTATTTCCTGAGGAGAATGCTAAAGAAGTACTACGGTTTGTAGTTTTTAACTGATAGGAAACCCCGTTTGGGCTGTTGGCTTTTTTACAGCCGAAAATTAAGGTTACTGCAGCGATTGCAGTAATTGAGATAAGTTTTGTTTTCATAAAGGTTGTTTTTAAAAGGTTGTAAATTAATATTTATAATAAAACAGTAATCATGATCAAACCCCTACGTGTTGACCTTTTTTAATTATAAGAATTTATTCAGAATATAGGTTTTAACATAAAACCGGGGATTTGTATTATTCAGTTTTATTACAACAATCCCATAGTTTCTGGCGGGAGGCAGTAAGATTTTCAAGTGAAGCAAATAGGATTTGATTAGGTTTTTGCTCATAAAATTGATTTTAATTTTTGTGAATGAATATTTAATAATAAAACCCGAAAAGCAGCTAAACCCCTATCTTTCTAAAAAGAAAATATTAGATCAATATTTTTTGGCAGTCAAATTTAAAAGGCCAGGTGTAGTATATATTACGGTATGTAATTTTTAGTGCTAAAAGAAGAAAACCTTAAGATTGTTGCCTGTTTGCAGCATACAATAATTAAGGTTTCTTTTTATCGATATTTCCCCCGGTACTTTTTTACGGTATTTGTGCTGAAATGTTTATGGTGCCACTAGCGCTATTATTTTGAGTGGATTGTTGGCCGTCAATATAAATAACGCCATCTACTTCACTTCCATCTACGCTGGTAACAGATAAGTGCACCAACTGCCCTGTGGCACTGGTTTTAAAGGTATAGTTCCAGGATGAATCAACGCCGGTAACTGTTTTAGCGGTCATACTTCCATCTGTATAAGTAACATTTAATTTTGCTGTTCCACCAACTGTGTACTTTATTATATGACCAGAATCACTCTTCTTTGAGCAGGATACAGTGAAAATTGCAAGTAATACTAATGTACTGATTAGGATTTTTTTCATAAAATTGATTTTAATGGTTTAAAAGGGTTTTTAATTTAATTGTAAAACAGAAAAAGCGGGTTAACCCCTATCTCTCTGAAAAAAAATTTTTTATTTTTAAAATAATATGTTTTAAGTGTTTTAATTATAACTCGTCATAATAGAACACCCATTGATTTTTATAACTTCCTCCGAAAACGCCAAACCCTCCATTAATATTGCCTTCAGGAGAAGAAAGATTAGCCGGAGGCAGAATTCCAAATTCCGTCCTGTATTTTTCATATTGTGATAAATAATCAAATAGTTCCTTGCTAACTGATTTAATACGTACCAGAATTCTACCTTTTTCTTCCGGCACTTGCGCTTCGAAATAAGATTTATCAATTGCAAATGAAGTTGTATAACTGTTACCATTGAATAAGGAATCAGTTAAAAATATTCTATGGAATGAACTATCCAGGCTTGTAAAATCTTCATTATCGGTGTTTATATCGCCTGTGAACAAATTAAGCCTCTGATATTTATTGGTTAGAACAGTGTCCTTAAGAAGAGGAATGTCCTGCTGGCTGCTGGCTTGATCATATACATTTTGGCCTTCAGTTGTATTGTAATCGTATTTGACTCCTTGCCAGAAAAAATAAGTACGTAAATAAACCAGTTGTTTTAGGGCTTCAAATATGTAATAATCTTTTTCATTGCCATTATCTTGAATTGTAAAATTAAATTTCAGGACCTCTTTGCCATTACGTTCGCCGTCAACTGCATCTACGTTCTGTACTGAAAAAGATTGGGGAATATGAGTGGAAGCATTTGCTGTTTCAAGACCTGCCTGGCTTACTTGTAAAGAATAAGACTGGTTGGGTTTAAAAAGAACCGGGTTTGTAAAGATTGTAGAAGGATTGTTTGAAAAATCCGCCGCATTATTCCAGTGTAAGATGCTTGTATTGCCAATCGTATCTGTAATCATTACTGAGGCAGTTGTTATTTTTTCAAAAGAGACTGATGCGTTTGTTCCAACTGCAATGCTTTTGCTGACAGGTATGATTGCTGAATCTCCTGCTGTAATTTCGGCTAAAACAACTATTTTGTTCTTTTCATTCTGAATACTTCCTTCATTTTTCCTGCAGGAAATAAGAAGACTGTATAATAAAAAACATGTAAAAATATTGCGCTTCCCTGTTTTCATAATTTCTAAAATTTTAAGGTATAAGAAATATAGGGTGTCGAATTGAAAATGCTATTACCGGTTTTAATCACTACACTCTTACTGCTCAATGAACCTTTCAATATATAATTGTATTGATCAGGTGCCCCGGTAATGTTATAGACACCTGCTGTTAGTAATGACTGCACTTTTTTATCTTTTTTACTATGATAATTAATTGCAAAGTCAGCTCGTTGAAAAGGTGCTGTGCGGGATTGATTAACGCCTGAATAGTGGTATATAAAACGATAGCTGTTTAATGGATCATCAGGTGTGGAAATCTGCTGAGAATTATCAAAGTCGGGATATATCTGGCTGGGAAGTGTATAAACCTCGCCGGTAGCAAATGTCCATAAAGCACTACCCTCTAAGTGCTTATTTATTATATAATTAATACCGATATTTATATCATGTCTGCGATCATATTTATACGGAAATTCTTTTCCATTATTGATACTTTTAAACTGCCGGAAACTCCAGGATA
>JBIQMJ010000388.1:0-1247 GCA_044463445.1 Segetibacter koreensis | reverse complement strand
TTTTTATTTCAGCTTCGGAATAACCAGACAGCACTTCAAAAATTAATGGGTCAAAAGAAGTAAAAGATTTAGCATTCCCTTCAAGTGTGTTAGATATTTTGGTGTCGAATGGCTTGATAACTGTTTGGGCTATTTTGGCTCCGGTATTTATTTTTATTTTTTTAGAAGCATATATTTCTGCCTGCACTTTTGCGTTGTACTGCCGTATAAAGGAATAAGTACCCACGGATTTTGTTTGAAGTACTACCTGGTCATCATCATTTTGGTATAAGGTATATTTATACCCACCAAGGTTTTGATACTGGCTAAAGTTGACAGAGGTATTGATAAATGATCTGGAACCAAGAAGGTAGTTCCAGCCAACAGACCCAATAAGATTTCCCCACTGATGTAAATTATTAATATCACTTCCTGATTGTCTTAAATTGTCTTCTCCTTTGTAAGCATTGAGCGTTAGTTTATTTTTTGAATTTAAAATATTGGTGATCCGGAGATGAGCATCATAAAAATCTGTTTTTATACCTTTTTGAAATGCATCATAAAACGGTATAGATAAACTATGACGCGCAGAAACCATCATAGATGTTTTGTTTTTAACTATAGGTCCTTCCAGCGTGAAGGATCCGGCGAGTAAACCCGTGTTCGCTTCGCCATGCCAGCTTTGCATGTTACCTTCTTTAGTGTATACATCAATTACTGACGAAAGTGCCCCGCTAAAGCGGGCAGGAAAATCACTTTTATACAATCGTATGGATTTTACAACCGATTGGTTAATGATAGATAAGGCTCCCAGCATGTGAGAGGGATTATAAACCGGATTGCCATCCAAGAGAAAAAGATTTTCATCGATTCCTCCACCCCGGACCAAAAATCCGTTGAGTGCTTCAGGAACTTGCTTCACACCAGGCAAAATATATGCTGCACGAACAGGGTCAGCTTCTCCCATTAAATAATTGTAAGGGGCTAATTTATTTGTAGCAACTTTCATTGAAGCATCTTTTTCTTCAGATTCAGATTGCACTACTATCGGGGAATAGCTTTCCTTTTTTACAGATAAAGAAATATCTTTTCGCAAATTACTGTGCATGTCCACGTCCAAAATCACAGGCTGCATTCCTGCATAAGATATAATAATTTGGTGTCTTCCTTCTGTGAGAGAAAGATTAAAATAACCATAAGAATTTGATATAATTCCTTTATGTGAATCTGATTCATAAACTGTTGCATCGATAAGGGGTTCTTTACTA
>JBIQMJ010000387.1:0-4184 GCA_044463445.1 Segetibacter koreensis | reverse complement strand
AACATGGCGATTATCCACTGATACCAGTTGGCGAATTTGAGCTGAACCGCAACCCGGAAAATTATTTTGCAGATGTAGAGCAGGCTGCTTTCAATCCTGCTCATATTGTGCCGGGAATTGGCTTTTCTCCCGATCGGATGTTACAGGGAAGATTGTTCTCTTATGGCGATGCGCAGCGATACCGGCTTGGGGTGAACAGTGCACAGATACCGGTCAACAGCCCGAGATGCCCCTATCATAGTTTTCACCGCGATGGTTCGATGCGTGTGGATGGCAATTATGGCGCCACCAAACATTATGAACCCAACAGCTTCAATGAATGGCAGGAGCAAACTCAATACAAAGAGCCACCCCTGGCGCTTCATGGTGATGCCGGCGCGTGGGATCACCGGCCAGATGATGAAGATTATTTTTCGCAGCCCGGCGATCTTTTCCGCCTGATGACAGATGAGAAAAAGGAATTATTGTTTAAAAATACCGCAGCCGAATTAGGCCATGCCCAAAAGTTTATCCAGGTGCGCCATATAAGAAATTGCTCCAAAGCAGACCCGGCCTATGGCGAGGGTGTTGCAAAAGCATTGAAGCTGACAATGGAAGACGTGAACACTTTTAAATTATAAACCTTCTTCTTAATCAACCTCTGCTCTTAACCTGGGCAGAGGTTTTTATTTAAGCAGGGATTGATTGTCAAATAAATCCATGTCCTTACATTCTGTCAAACATCAGCACAGCTCAACTATTTAAAATAAAAAAGGAGTTATTTATTTACTGCCATATTTGAATCTTTAAGTTGACTTCAATTGGCTCATTGAACGTAAGATCACGGTCGATTGAACCGGAGCGATCAATCCTGGAGTAATAACTTTTCTTTGCCCATGTGTGCGGCGATCATTGGTGTTCTTGGCGCCAGGAAAAAACCGGTAAGTCCTGCAAACAGAATTGGAACAATTGAGGCATATCCTGTCAAGGCAGCTACGAGCAGGATACTGCTTATTATAGTCCGTGTAACACAGGCATTCACTGCTGCCATACAGCAAACGATTGCTAAACCGAGGTTCTGGCCGGGATACAATTTGAAAAGGATCATGCCCAATGTGACACCAATAAAAAATATAGGGATTATAAAACCACCTCTCCAACCTGAAGTAACCGTCAAAGTCATACTAAAGATCTTCACCAAAATAATAAGTATTAAAATTCCCAGGGTCCAGGAACCATGCAAAAGATCAATAATTTCAAAATGAGAAAAATAGCGGGTAATGGGTAGTTGCCAGCCTAAAAATCCAAGAATAATGCCGCTCAGGGTAGTTTGAATGTAAAAGGGAAGTTTTGCTTTTTTAAAACCTCCTTCAAGTACCCTAAAAGACCAAATGATTAACCAGCCTACTAAAGCACCCGCTGTGCCGTAAACCATTGCCCATAAGATGTCCCAAATGCCATCGTCAATATGAAAAGCAAAAGGAAGTTTCCAAACGGGGGCTATACCTAAACCTGTGACAAGCTGAAAAACAATGTAAGCAGTTCCGGCAGTTACAAAGGCCGGGATAAGCGCCTGGTAGTATTGAGTCACGCGTTTGTGATGCATAATTTCCAGAGCAAAAAGACTGCCGCCAATAGGTGTACCAAACATGGCAGTAAATCCTGCTGCCATACCAGCAATACTCAAAGAGCGATGCTCATTGCCTTTTAATTTGAATTTCCTGGCGAACCATGATCCAAGCGATCCAACCACCTGTACCATGGGAGCTTCAGGTCCCGCATTGCTGCCAATTCCAATTCCGAGAGCAGAGGTTATGATCATTGGAACATTATTATGGGTGTCCAGGCGGCCGCCATTAAACCGGACATTATTTACCACAATATCCAACTCTCCGGGATCGCCCCAGAGATGGATAATTAAACCTATAATAAAGCCCCCTGCGCCCATAATACCAATAATCTCCCATCCTGAAGTAAAATGGTGTGTATAGCGCATGAGGAAAGAGATCAATATCCAATACAGACCCGCTACAATCCCGCCGGCGATTCCGAGTATGGTCCAAATAAAAAAAATCCTGGTAAAAACGAAGGGGTTAATAGTAAGAGGCGGCTTGATATGGTTACGTAGCTGGATAAATTTACGCCTCCTCGAAAAGCTTATCATTCTATTGCTTAAAAGAATTTAGTTATAGTGAAAGTAAACTTTCAATTGGGATTAACAGTGCAAAGATAATAAGGTGTGCTGAAAAAGCCGGAGCCCTCTTGCGGTGGTCAATTTTGTGCTTGTGTCTTCTTCCACTGTTGGTGTTTTTTCCACTGTTGGTGTTTTCCATTGGTCGGCTCACCGCAGTTGGCATCATTCCGATCCCTTTATGGGTGCATTTGTAACAGTAAACAAACAATTATCTTCATTTTCTCTTCTCAAATTTTTCTTGTCCACAAATTTATTTTCCTGAATTGCAAATATTCTCACCAAGACCACAAGCGGACGTGCCTGTGGAACAACTTGCTTCTTAGCCTTAATTTTATTTAACGGCGGCCAGAATAAGATTTTCTTTGAATTTACATAGCAGCGCAATCTACTATCCGGATTTAAGATTAAAAAATAACGTTCGTATGCCATCAACCAAAGCAGCAGTAAACAAAGAAATTATAAAAATTTTTCCCCGACGTTTTTTATTAAAATTCCTGTGGTGTTTTGTGTGCCTCGAACACGGAAGAGGCTTATTTCAGAATTGCAGGTGATTAAATTCATACTGCCACTGCTTATATTCCGACGGCGACATGTGAGGCAATTTATTCAATAAGAAATCCGTAATTGCCCAAATCTTGCGATCGTCATGTGTTGGGCCAAAGGCCGGCATGGCGGTAAATCTCAATCCATTCTTAATGATCCAGAAGGTAGTTGACGGTGATAATAGTTCTTTCATTTTATAAAATTCAGGTGGTTTTGGATATAAACCTTTTGCCAGTTCATCAGGACTGATACCCGGGCCGCCATGGCACGTAACGCACATCTCGTTATAATGATCAAAGCCAATTCTGAACATGGTTGAGTCATTCATCACCGGTTCTTTCATATTTTTGGTTTCGCGTTGCAGTGAGTGGTTTTTAGTTGTAGTCAAAATCCATTTTGTGAAAGAACTCTCTTCTTTTTGACCGATATTAACTGAACCGGAGTAGATAATTATCAGAAATACGGCGAAGATGACAAGAAGGGTGATAATAACGGTTGCAATAATTTTATTCATGGGAAGAAGTAGTTACAATGAACAATGGAAATCGAAGTTTTTTGTTTCAAAAAATAAGCCGTGATAATTTCTCACCGCAGTTGGTGTTGAGCATGGGCTTTAAAGCAATGGCTTCACCAGCGGATAAGTGAATCTCTTCCATTCTGAAATAGTTACCGTAAAAATTGAAGAGATTGTGTTATCATCGCATATTATATTAATTCTGACTCAAACATAAATAGGTTTGGCTCAATTCGTTTTGTTGCAGCCGCACTTTGCCTTACTTTCTCTCCTTTATAATCCAATACAGCCATGATTTTATTACCGTTCCTATCTACCTTGTCCCTTATTAGTTGTTGATGCCCTTTCGGAAAACTCGGCTGAGACCGGAGGTCTATAAATCGACCTTTTGCCTTCCCCCATGTAAATCAATTTCCTTTCCGTTCCAGATAAATTTACCGGTTAACTTTTCAGGAAGAATTATTTCCCCTGAAACAGTTTTATTTTTTCGTGTAAGCGTCACTGTTATCTCTCCATCAGGGATTGGCATCGTTCCTTTTATTTGAGTCAATTCTCCAAAAGCAGGCTCAATTTTTACTGTTTTAAAACCGGGAGATGCCGGTATAATTCCGCAAATGGTAGCGAGGAAATCATATATTGGGCTGGCAGACCAGGCGTGGCAGTCAGACCTTGTAGGATCGGGCTTTTCGGCAAATGTAGTGAGTCCAATTTTTAGCATATCACGCCACGGAATCAATTGGGAATAATACAAATCTGCCATACCGGCCTTTACCATTGCGCGGGTTAAATAAAAACGATAATAAAAAGTGGCCTGGCTCAATGTAGAATCGTACAAAATATTTTTCATCACCAGCTTTTCTTTAGAAGACGGAATCGCTTCCGCGAGGATAGCCATAATTCCTGCATGCTGGCTGTAGCTTGCTTTTTCAGGGGTATCTGCCATTTCCATTTTAT
>JBIQMJ010000386.1:0-4196 GCA_044463445.1 Segetibacter koreensis | reverse complement strand
GGCCGTATTATCATAGGCAACTTTTACCTCTGTAGGTTTAGCTTCTTTTCCAAAAACAGGCGTAGATGTAACAAAACCTGAAATATAAGGTAAGGATTCCCATGCCGCGTCATCTGAATTGCCATCTATTTTGATAGATTGGGTTATTTTGACTGCTGGGATATACTTTACTTGAGCAAACGAAGCGAAGGGAAAAATAATAAATAAAAGAGATCTTAACAAAGATTTACTCATAAAGTTAGTTAAAGAATCCAAAGATAATTTTTTCCTATAAAGAAAAAAATCCCCCTTTTATTATTGATAATTATCAATTATTCATCCGCCAAGCCCCTTCTTTTTAATTCTTTTTTAATCAGGCTTAATTCTCTACTCGTTTGTCCGCTCACGGCAGAATTCTCCTGCGCTCTTCGCATCAGGTAGGGAATCACGTCTTTTATAGGCCCAAACGGAACATATTTGCTCACATTGCAATCAGCATCAGCAAGGTTAAAAGTAATATTATCACTCATCCCGTATAATTGCGACAAATGAATCCTGGAGCCATCCAAAGGCAAACCGGATTTTTCCATTATTTGGGTTGCGTATAAATTACTGAATTCATTATGAGAGCCAATTACAACATGCATATTATTTTCCGGGGAGATACAAAATTCTACGGCCGAATTAAAATCATCATCTGTCGCTTTTTTAGTTTCATGAATCGGGGATGGATAATTCATTTCTTCTGCGCGGAACCGCTCTTTTTCCATGTAAGCGCCACGGACTAATTTCATGGCTGGAATAAAATTATTTTCATTGGCGATGCGACAAAAATCTTTTAGATACTTTAACCTGTCCCATCGATAAAGTTGGGCCGTATTATAAATTACCGGTTTATGAAGGTTGAACTTACGCATCATTTGGGTAGCAAGGGCGTCCTCAGAATTCTGTATCCAGCTTTCCTCAGCGTCAATTAATACGCTCACATTGCTTTCAACGGCTACTTCGCATATTTGGGTTAACCTGGTAATCACCCTCTCCCATTCTGACCTTTCATTGTCAGTTAACCGCTCCAATGGAATTTTTCCCTGGAGGATGTCATCGTAAACCGCAAAACGGTCAATTTTTTCAAATAACCCAAATCTGGATAAGCCGGTGAGCTTGATGCTCATAAAAGGAATATTAGGTTGTGAAGCGGCATATCGTATTACTTTGATGAATTCTTCTTTGGCATGATCAAAATTTTCCTCTCCCTCTTTGCCTTCTACCCCATAATCCAAAATTACTTTAACATTATACCTGGCTAATTTTTCTACCACTGCAGAAGTTTTTTCAAGGGTTTCTCCTCCCACAAACTGGCTGAAAATAGTTCTTCTGATCAAGCCTTTTACGGGCAAACCAATTTTTAACGCAAGAGGAGTAAGCCACAATCCCAGCCTGACCAGCCAGGGCTTTGACATTGATTCATAAATAAATCTTGCATTTTTAAGTTGTTTATCTGTTTTAGAAATAAATGCCGTTTTAGTGTTGTCAAATGATATCTGTTTCATACAATTAAAAGATCGAAATTCTGTTTTCAGCAACGAATCTCCAAATCTATTTAATTCGAAAAGAGGAAAATTCAAAAATCAGAATGCCCTCTTACTTATAGATCCGTTTTAAAGCGACTTGTTTTCACATTTTTACATTAGAACTATATTTGCTAAAATTTTTCCTGAATGATTGTAAAAAAACCTTCTGAAAGTTTAATAGTGATGACAGAACTCGTATTGCCAAACGATACCAACTTGTTTGAAAACTTAATGGGAGGCAGGCTAATGTATTGGATGGATATTGCTGCGGCACTTTCCGGAAGCAAACATTGTGGCGCTCCTGTGGTTACGGCATCGGTCGATAATATTTCATTTACCAACCCTATCAAACTGGGAAACGTGGTTCATATTGAAGCAAAAGTTACAAGGGCTTTTAATACCAGTCTGGAAATTTATTTGAAAGTCTGGGGCGAAGATATTCTTCAGCAATATCATTATAACAGTAATGAAGCCTACTATACTTTTGTAGCGCTTGATCCAAACGGGAAGCCCCGGCCTGTACCTAAAATTGAGCCTGAAACCACACATGAGATCGAATTGTACAACGGCGCTCTTCGCCGCCGCCAGCTACGCCTGATTCTTGCAGGAAAAATGAAACCGGGTGACGCCTCAGAACTCAAAGCGCTTTTTACGGAAGTGGGGGAAGACCAGTAATTGATTTAATGATTATCAGGTTTTGACCCCAAAGTAAAAATCTCCTTTATTTGTTTGCCGACTGTACTCATCAATTCTCCAACTTATGTTCATTATTCTTTCTCAGCCACATAAACTTCTGGCTTTGTTCTATAGAATCCATTATTTTTTCTAATATTTCCTCAATACTTTCCTCGTAAGTAAAATGAAGAGGTTCTTTAAATTTCACTGAAAGAATCGTTCCTTTCTTTTTAAATTTTAATCCTCTTTTATTAAAGGCGCGCCAGAAGCCATTTATCACTACAGGAACTACTATAGGTTTATAATGTTTAACAATAAAAGCCGTTCCTTTTCTTCCCGGCGCAAAAGGTTTGGTAGTGCCCTGCGGAAAAGTGATTACCCAATTGTTTTCCAAAGCATGAGAAATTTTCCGTGTATCTGCAGGATCAAGGCCCCGCCTTACTTCTTTCCCGTCTTTTTTCCAGGTCCTTTTTACGGTGATCGCTCCGCCCCATCTGAAAAAGCGGCTGACCCAGGTACTTTTCATAGTTTCGGCAGCCGCCACAAAATACACTCGGGTAAAAGGATTCAACAGGTAAAAAGGAATTCCCAGTTTGTTTTTTTTACGCCATTTCACCGCACAAAAAATATGGATCAGGGTAATAACATCTGCAAAATAGGTTTGGTGATTGCTTACAAACAAGACGTTCTTTTTGGGGAGGACCATTATATGTTCCGTACCACTGATTTTTAATTTATTAATCATCGCCACCCCGGGATAACTAAAAACACCGATGATAAAATAAACAATAGATTTGAACAGGTGAGTTTCCTGCAAATTCTTAAACCAGCGCTTCATTCAATTTTATTTAATATTCAACGAATTGCAATTTAAGGATTAGCTGTTAAAATAGGATGAAATTAATGGGCCAGGCATTTACTCAGCCAGTGAAACAATTAAGAAAAGATTAAATGCTGAGCTTGTGAGAGTGATTTCTTCTTAACAGTATTTTATTACCTTTGCACACCCAAAATAAAAAATTTGGAAAACTTAATTTTTAATCAAAAAATGCTGATCAGCAGGATCCGCAGCAGCGGATACAGCAATAACAAATTAACCTGCTAAAAAATAATGGACACAGAAAATACAAACCAAAAATCCGAAACTCAGGAAATTTTATCCGACAACCGCACGCAAGGCGGAATAGAAGGAGTTCCCTTTCCTGATTTCCCCGATGTGGAATCTGCACAGGCCGCAACTGAGCCTCAGCCTTCTGAAGTTGAAATTCATGAAGAAGCCCTTTCTACCGCTCATGACGATTTCGACTGGAGCATAGACAAAAGAAATGTTACGGTTTACAACAATTCTGAAAGAGAAAAGTATGATGAGGTTTATGACAAAACCTTCAAACAGATCAATGATGGGGAAATGGTTACCGGCACTGTGGTAGCTATGACTAAAACAGATGTGGTTATTAATATTGGATTTAAAAGTGACGGCCTGGTTGGCTTGAATGAATTCCGTGACACGCCTAATTTAAAAGTTGGCGATGAAGTGGAAGTGATGGTTGCAGAAAAAGAAGATAAAGACGGTAACCTTCATTTGAGCCGTAAACAAGCCCGCACCACCCGTGCATGGGAAAAAATTGTTGAAATGCACAAAAGTGGTGAAATCGTTACCGGACTTGTTACCAGCAAAACCAAAGGTGGACTAATCGTGGATGTGTTTGGAATGGAAACATTCTTACCAGGTTCGCAAATTGATGTAAAGCCTGTTACAGACTATGATCAGTTTGTTGGAAAAACCATGGAATTCAAAGTGGTGAAAATTAATGAAGCCATCAAGAATGCCGTTGTTTCTCATAAAGCGCTTATCGAAAGCGATATCGAACAACAGCGTGCTGAAATTATCGGCAAGCTGGAAAAAGGACAGGTATTGGAAGGAACCATCAAGAATATCACCGATTTCGGTGCATTCCTCGACCTTGGCGG
>JBIQMJ010000385.1:0-4211 GCA_044463445.1 Segetibacter koreensis | reverse complement strand
AACCCGCTAATCTTTTTTTAATATCCTGGTAAGAAGAATCCGGAACGATATTGTTCAAATCATTTTCTGTTATGGGAGCCTGCCGTGCAAACGGTTTGGGGAAAGTAGGAATTGGTTGCGTTGGTGATAATTTTTCGCCCAGCAACTCACTTTCGGTAGGAACAGGAATTTCATTCACCGGATAAACAGGCTTGCCGGTTTCCCTGTCCAATAAAAAGATAAACCCACTCTTTGTTATTTGCGCAATGGCATCAATATTCTTTCCGTCTTTTTTAATATTAATTAAAATAGGCGCAGTGGGCACATCGCGATCCCACACATCATGATGCACGGTTTGAAAATGCCAGATTCTTTTGCCAGTCGCGGCATCCAGCGCAAGCACACAATTGGCGAACAAATTATCGCCCGTTCTTTTTCCTCCATAAAAATCATAAGAAGCTGAGCCGGTTGGAGCAAATAAAATTCCCCGCTTTTCATCCAGGCTGAAACCCGCCCATGTATTGACGCCGCCGATATATTTCCAAGCTTCTTTATTATCCCATGTGTCATATCCATATTCCCCCGGCTGTGGAATGGTATGAAAAATCCAGCGAAGCTTTCCTGAATGAACATCATACGCCCTGATATAACCCGGTGCTGCAGCCGCTTCTTCTGAAACACGCGCGCCAATGATGATGAGATCTTTGTAGATAATCCCCGGGGAAGTGGTGGCTACATACAACTTTGAAGCGTCACGGCCTAGGTCATTATGCAAATCAATTTTGCCATTTTCACCAAAAGATTTTTCAGGAAGGCCTGTCGTGGCGTTGATGCAATACAGGTTTCCACCTGCAGAATAAAAAATTCTTTTGCCTGATTTCCCATCGGTGTAATAGGTGACGCCGCGGCAAACATTCATTCCGAAAGGGCCGTCCATTTTTTTACCCGAAGGATCAGACAATGGGTCAAAAATCCATTTTTGTTTTCCAGTGACTGCATCTAAAGCAAACAATTTTAATTTAGGAGTAACGCCATACAAAAAAGAATCCACCACGATAGAGTTTACCTGTATCTGCGTCATGCTATCGGCATCATTTGTATGGTAGGTCCATGCAACTTTTAGCTTTGAAACGTTTCCTGTATCGATTTGAGTTAACGAAGAGTAATGATTGTTTTCTTTGTTGCCGCCATACGCCTGCCATGTATTGTAGCTTTCCTTTTGCCTGCAGGAAGAAATGCAAAATGAAATTAAAAATAAAACTGCTGCCCGTTTCAACAACGGCTTTCTAAAATTTTTTCTCATGAGCTTTTGAAATTAGAATCAAAATAGAAAATAAAAAATCAAATTATTTATTTGTTTTCTGCAATCACAGCGGTAGGTGCGCCTTAGCGTCAGACAGCGGGTTATATAATCACGGTCTGACCTGCGGTGCCCACCGCTATCTAACCGGGGTTATCATAAAAGAATAACTGTAATCTTTATACTCCATCCTGTATTGTTTCAACGGCCATGTGCCCCACGAATTAATTCCGCCAACGCCTGTTTGTTCGAGATCGATACTCAACGTAGTTAAATCTCTTTGCTTCAGTTCGCCGGAATGATGATTATGTTTTTCCAAACCTTCGTCCAGGTCTTCATCCAGAAAATGTCGTACTGAGATATTCAAAACGGTGTCCCCTTCTATCATTAAACCCTGGCCTTTATCATCAGTTAATTTCACCCAGCGCACATCGGTTTTATTTCCCGTTTCCTGCGGTCTTACGTAAGGATGAAATTGCTGGTCAACGGTCTGATTGTACACGCCAACAAAAGCCGCATCTTTTCTATCCCAATAATTTTCTGACGGGCCACGGCCATACCATTCCATCTGACTGTATTCTTTCGGCAACATTATCTGCATTCCGAATTTGAACATCATGGGCTCTTTTTGAGAAGAATCTGCGCGCATAGATTCCGTTACTTTTATGATGCCCTCACCATTCAATTGATAATTCATATCAAGATAAGCATATACATCCGGCAATGAATAATGCGTATTCAGCTTAATATTCCGCGGATTGGAAGAATCAATATCAAACCCAATCAACACAAAATTGTGTGAAGCTCTTTTCCAGTTGATCAATATCTTTTGAAGATTTGCCCCAAAATCATTATCAGTGGGCGGACGCCAAAAATTCGGCTTAAGACTGTAACCGTCTTTAATAAAATTTTTACCACCCACAATATAGTCGTGTAAAAGACCATCGTTTCTGCTGAATGCAAATCGTACATTGCTGTTACTGAAATTAAGCGTACTATCGGTAATGCGTATACGTAAATCGCTTGAAGCAGGCACACTGGTTTTATTTTCATTAATATGGCTGTAAAGAACCAACTGGTCTTTGGCAACTCCCCAATCAGCGGGCACCATGCCTTCTGTTTTTTTATTTTTATAATATACGTCGAGGAAAATTTCTTTATAGCCCATGCGCGGCAATCTATAATGTAAGTCAATAAGGGCGGTATCTCCGGGCAAGACATTCAATTTATCTACCTTTCCGTTTTGTATCACTTTGCCATCAGCCACTAGCTCCCAATCCATATATACACCGTCCAAATTTTTAAAGAAATTTTCATTATATACTTTTATTTTCCCCACCATTATATCCGCAGGAAATGTAAAAATATTCTGATATTGCTTTTTTACTTCCAGCATGTGCGGATGTAACGTGCGATCGGGCAAAACGAGGCCGTTGCAATTGAAATTAAAATCGCTCGGCATATCCACGCCGTAATCGCCGCCATAAGCCCAAATGGTATCGCCTCTGTCAGTCACTTTTTGAAAGCCCTGGTCAACAAAATCCCAGATATATCCGCCCTGCATTTTTGGGTAATATTTTCTAATTGTATCCCAGTAATCATTAAAATTTCCGTCGGTGTTGCCCATGGCGTGGGCATATTCTACGAGGATGAAAGGCTTGTTGTTATGAGCGCTGTCGTATTTTACATGATGCACCATGTTATCAGGCGATGGATACATCGGGCAATAAATGTCAGAGAAATCAGTAGCGCTCGCGGGTTCATATTCTACCGGGCGCGATGGATCGCGATGCTTTATCCACTCATAACATTTTTCAAAGTTAACGCCCATGCCCGCTTCATTTCCCATGGACCAAACGATTACGCTTACATGATTTTTATCACGCTCAACGGCTCTTGAATCGCGCTGAAAATGTTGCAAGAACCAATCTGGTTTTTTAGACAAAGAGTTAGCGCCAAAGCCCATTCCATGCGTTTCTAAATTGGCTTCGTCCACTACATACAAACCGTATTTATCGCACAACTGATACCAGTAGGGATCGTTAGGATAATGCGAAGTGCGAACGGCGTTGATGTTATTTTCCTTCATGATTCTTACATCCTGCTCCATTCTTTCTTTGCTGATCACCTGGCCTGTAACCGGATCCATTTCATGGCGGTTTACGCCTTTTATCAAAATCGCTTTTCCATTTACATACAAAGCGCCATTTTTAATTTCCACTTTTCTAAACCCCGTTTTTTGCGGAATCACTTCAACTACATTTCCGCTTCTATCTTTTAAAGTTGTCAGAACCGTGTATTGGTAAGGTGTTTCAGCAGTCCACTTATTAGGGCTCTTTAATTTGATGACCACATTTTTAAATTTGTTCGAATCTTTAAGTGAAACGGAAGTGCTTTTAATTGCCTTCCCCGTTGCATCCAGTAAATCAAAAGTGGCTTTATAATTTTTTAAATCTGCATCATTATTATTTAAAAAATCAAGGCAGATATTTAATTGGCCGTTCTTATAATTATTATCAAGGTCAGGAATAATTTGCAAATCACGGATGTGGACCTTATTGCGCGCATACATAAACACATCGCGGTCAACGCCCGCAAGCCGCCACATATCCTGGTCTTCCATGTACGTCCCGTCGCTCCAGCGTATCACCTGGAAAGCGATTAAATTCTTTTGACCCGGCCTCAGATATTTAGTGATATTAAATTCTGCCGGAAGCTTGCTGTCTTCGCTGTAGCCCACCCACTGGCCATTTACCCATAAATAAAAACATGAACGAACGCCGCCAAACTGGATATAAATATCTTTCCCATCCCAATTTTTATCCACCATAACTTCCCTGCGATAAGAGCCTACAGGATTGTATTGATGCGGCACATGAGGAGGATTTGGTTTTATCAAATAATCAAAATCGTAGCGAATGTTAGTATAAAT
>JBIQMJ010000384.1:0-4215 GCA_044463445.1 Segetibacter koreensis | reverse complement strand
CAATCGTTCATTTACCGGGAATAGGAGCGATGATGCGAATGCCAAGAGCAGCAAGGCTTAGCGCAATATCATCTTCCAGGTTTTTGATCCGGGAAATCCGCACGCCTGGAGCAGGAATGATTTCATATAAGGTGACCGTAGGCCCTACTGTTGCAAAAATTTTCTGAATCTCTATATCATAATTCCGGAGGGTATGGATGATCTGATTTTTATTTTCTTCCAGTTCCGAAACGTCCTGTACAATTTTGTCATTGCCATGATTTTCCAACAGGTCAAGAGTTGGATATTTATAATTTCGTAAATCCAAAACCGGATCATAAGGTTGCTGTGATAATATTGGTTTTACCGGGATTTGGTCCACTTTGGGCTCCTCCAAAACTTCTGCATTTTTTACTTCAAGTGTCAATCCACTGTCAGGAGCATTGTCTCGTATCAAAGATTTTTTTTCTTCCTTCTTAAACTTATCAGTAAATACGGGTTCTTCCTTTTCCACCACCTCAAACTCATGGTCAAAATCTGGTTTTTCTTTCAGAGGATTTGAGGTAAGGGGAGAAATAGGGGGGATTATCACTTCCTCTTCGGTTTGATTGGACAGATCATTTGCCAGGGGATCAGTAAACAAAGAATCTTTGAGTTTTTTTACTTTATGAAAATTAAATGCCGGGTTAAAACGCCAGATGATATAACTGAACAAGCCCACCAATAAAAGTGCAAAGGTGCCCACATATCCGATCTTTTGTTGCAACCAGTCATTGATCATATCGCCCACTTTTCCACCCCAGAAAAATTCAGGATTGGCAGAACCAAATGCACGCGGATGGGGCGAATGAAAAATAAAGGAGGCGCAAACACTGATCACCAAAAGCCCCGCTATCACGTATCTTAAATTTCTTTTTACTGAAAATATTTTTCGCGGCGCAAAAAGATTTACACCCACTACAAAGAAAAAGATGCAGAATAAATAAGAAGCTATTCCAAAGCCGGAACGAAAAAACAGGTCAGAAATATAAGCACCAAATGTTCCCAAACTGTTGGCAAAATGTTGATCGTTGTCGGGAAAAATAATGTTGGCATCCCTGATTCCGGATTGGTCCTGCTGCCAGGTAAACAAATAAGAAGTGAAGGCAATGAAAAGCAAAAAGGAAATCAGTATCAGCACGACACCTGCAATTTTATGCGAGCGTTCATCGTGGAGTAGTTTTTTTACTTCTATTTTTTCCACTTTATCAGCTTTCAATTTAGAAGAATTTGCTGTCTTTGATTTACTGTTTTTTTTACCGTTAGATGCCATTGGCAACAAAGATAGGAAATGGAATATTCATTTTTTAGCTCATTAAAATTGCTTTAGTTGATTTATACTTTGTTTAGCGAAAAACCCTGATTATTTTCTTTTACATCCTGTAAAAAGAAAAATCCATCCAAGAATAAAACACAATCCGCCAAAGGGTGTAACCGCGCCAATCCAGTTGTATCCCGGTTGCACTGCCGCTTTGATGGCTGCAAGAATATAGAGGGAACCTGAAAATAAAATAATACCTGCTATGAAAAGCCTTCCGGCCCAAAGTATCATTTTGCCCGGAAATTCTTTATAAAGAATCCCTGCTGCTAACAAGCCAAACACATGATAGAATTGGTATTTGACAGCAGTTTCAAATATTTCAAGGGCATAATCAGAAATGGCGCCTTTTAAAGTATGAGCGGCGAAAGCGCCGAGCGCAACTGAAAGAGCGCCTAAAATAGCTGCGGTTTTTATAAATCCTGTATGCATAAATAATATTAACTTTTTTGATTCTTTTTCTTTAGAAAGCTTAACGAATTTTTATTGACTGATGTTGCTTCCCATATCTGATCAGCCTGCAAATATACCGGCTCGCGCTCCTTTAATTTTTGTTCGATAAAAAAAAGTAATTCAGAAGGATTTATTTTTTTTAGTAAAGGCCTTTTTTCGGTTTCGTCCATCACCCTTTTTAAAATGTCTTCCGGTGAAGCTTGCAGATAAATGACTGTTCCGTGTTGCTTCATCCATTCGAGGTTGTCAAAAAAGCAGGGTGTTCCGCCTCCGCAGGCTACCAGGCAATTTTTGGAACTTTCAAATTTGCGCAAATGATACCTTTCCATTTCCCGGAATTTTTCTTCTCCGTGTTTTTCAAAAATTTGTTCAACCGGCAGTTCAAAAACTTTTTCAATTTCTGTGTCCAGGTCAAAAAATGTATATCCTTCTTCCAGGGCCCAGATATGCCCCCAGTAAGATTTACCACTTCCCATAAAACCGATTAAGAAAATATTGTCAGTCAAGCTTGCATTTTTTAGCCTTTTAAAAAAAAATTTATTTAAACGCATTCAATCCGGTAATGTCCATTCCTGTTATCAGAAGATGCACATCATGAGTGCCTTCATAAGTGATCACACTTTCGAGGTTCATCATGTGGCGCATGATGGGGTATTCGCCTGTGATGCCCATTCCGCCCAGCATCTGGCGCGCTTCCCTTGCAATGTTGGCGGCAATTTCACAGGAGTTTCTTTTCGCCATGCTTACCTGTTGAGGGTTTGCTTTTTTTTCATTCATCAAAACTCCCAAACGCCAGTTCAGCAATTGAGCCTTGGTGATTTCCGTGATCATTTCTGCCAGTTTTTTTTGTTGCAATTGAAATCCCCCGATTGGTTTGTCAAACTGGATTCTTTCTTTTGAATAACGCAGCGCTGTATCATAGCAATCCATTGCAGCGCCAACAGCGCCCCACGCAATTCCATATCGCGCTTTGGTAAGGCAACTCAATGGTCCTTTCAATCCTTTTACATTGGGCAAAATATTTTCTTTCGGAACTTTCACATTATCAAAAACCAATTCGCCGGTTGCGCTGGCGCGAAGGCTCCATTTTCCATGAGTCGTTGGGGTGGTAAATCCTTCCATTCCTCTTTCCAATATCAGCCCATGTATTTCCCCTGTTTCATCCTTTGCCCAAACTACGGCCACCTGGGCAAATGGCGCATTGCTGATCCACATTTTACTTCCGTTCAAAACAACATGGTCTCCGGCGTCTTTAAAATTACTGAGCATTCCGGCCGGATCGCTGCCATGATCAGGTTCTGTAAGTCCAAAGCAGCCCAGCCACTCGCCGCTGGCTAATTTGGGTAAATATTTTGTACGCTGTTCTTCATTTCCATATTCGAAAATGGGAAACATAACTAATGATCCCTGCACGCTGGCTGTACTTCTTACCCCGCTGTCGCCACGTTCCAGTTCCTGCATCATCAACCCGTAAGAAATGTAATCCAAACCGCCACCGCCATATTCCATCGGAATGGTAGGGCCAAAACATCCAAGATCTCCCAACTGCTTTATGATTTGCTGTGGAAATTCTGCTTTCTGCGCATATTCTTCAATGATCGGCGAAATCTCTTTTTTCACATAATTGCGCACACTTTCCCTGATGAGCTTATGTTCATCTGTAAGCAAATCATCTACGTTAAAATAATCCGGTGATTGAAAAATATCCTGTCCCATTTAAAAATCATTTTTGATTTTAGGAAAATAAAAATGCCTACTATTTGTTGATTTACTATAATGCTTATTATTTCAAAGATAACTTTTCATTGAATAATCTTAATCAGGCAGTATGGTATAAAATTTTATATGAAAAAACCGGCGAAAAGAATATTTACGCCGGTTCATTATTAAAAGATCGCTAAGGACTTAGCTGATTTTTTTCAATGCTGAATTCATGTTCCTAACTGCATCAGCGCTTTTATTGAATTTTTCCTGTTCTTCCGCATTCAACTTAAAGTCAATTATTTTTTCCCAACCTGTTTTGCCGATAACTACCGGAACACCGATACAAATATCTTTCTGTCCGTATTCACCGTCAAGCATAACTGAGCAGGGAATTAATTTTTTCTCATCGCGCACAATTGCTTCTACTAAAGTGGCGGCTGCGGCGCCCGGTGCGTACCAGGCACTGGTTCCTAATAATTTGGTGAGAGTAGCGCCGCCTACCATCGTATCTGCTGCTACTTTGTTTAAAGTTTCATCATCGAGGTAATTGGAAACAGGGGTGCTGTTGTAAGTGGCTAACCTGGTAAGAGGAATCATCGTTGTATCTCCGTGCCCTCCGATTACAACCGCTTGCAAATCCTGCGCGGAAACGTTCATAGCGGTGGATAAAAAATATTTAAACCTTGCGCTGTCCAGGATTCCACCCATTCCGATGATCCTGT
>JBIQMJ010000383.1:0-4217 GCA_044463445.1 Segetibacter koreensis | reverse complement strand
CAAAATATTATTCTTAGCTTATTCCCGGATTAGTACTTTTAGGAAAACTCCAGAATTTTCAAAACTTATTAGAAATATTTAAAATTTTGTCAATAATTTTCTTTTACAATAGTGTAATTTTGCAACCTTAATTTTAAAATAAAACAAAAAGTATTATGAGCACAGTAAAAGTTGCCATTAATGGTTTTGGCAGAATTGGCCGTCTTGTTTTCAGGCAGATCTACAATATGGAAGGTATCGATGTAGTAGCCATCAATGACCTGACGAGTCCTAAACAATTAGCACATTTATTAAAATATGATAGTTCTCAGGGGAGGTTCGACACAGACGTAAAACATACCGATAATTCAATCATCGTTAATGGTGAAGAAATAAAGATTTATGCACAAAGAGATCCCGCACAGATTCCATGGGGTTCACACCAGGTAGATGTTGTGATCGAAAGCACAGGCTTTTTTGCAGATAAAGACAAAGCACAGGCACACATTACCGCCGGTGCAAAAAAAGTAGTGGTTTCTGCGCCGGCAACAGGTGGCGTAAAAACAGTGGTCTTTAATGTAAACCATGAAATTTTGGACGGAAGCGAAACTATTATTTCATGTGCATCCTGCACCACCAATTGCCTTGCCCCCATGGCAAAAGTTTTGAACGATTCATTTGGAATTCAGACAGGGTTCATGACTACCATTCATGCCTATACGAACGATCAGAATACTTTGGATGCGCCTCACCCTAAAGGAGATTTGAGAAGGGCAAGGGCTGCGGCGGCAAACATCGTTCCCAACAGCACCGGGGCCGCCAAAGCGATTGGTTTGGTTTTGCCTGAATTAAACGGCAAATTGGATGGAGTGGCTCAAAGGGTTCCTGTGATCACCGGTTCTATCACCGAATTAACCACTATTCTTGCTAAAAAAGTTACTGTTGACGAAGTGAATGCAGCAATGAAAGCGGCTTCAAACGAAAGTTTTGGATATAATGAAGATGATATTGTAAGTTCTGATATCGTAGGAATGCATTTTGGTTCTTTGTTCGATTCTACACAGACTAAAGTTTTAACCGTTGGCGATAATCAATTAGTGAAAACCGTGAGCTGGTATGATAATGAAATGAGTTACGTATCCCAGTTGGTTCGTACCGTTCATTATTTTGGAAAATTAATTTCAAAATAATTCATACAAAAAATATTTTTGAAAAAGCCCTCTTTGAAAAGGAGGGTTTTTTTTATTGCATAGTAAATCCGGGGAAATCCAGCGTTATTTCTTTTTCAACCCGGATAAATATTTTTCCAAAGCAGACACCATGCTTGGAGCTTCAGGTTCAGGCGCTAAAATATTAGGATGAAAACCGGCATTGATAATGGCTTTGCGGGTATTATCGCCAAAGGCGCCGATCAAGGTTCCGTTTTGTTTAAAGGAAGGGCAATTTTCAGTAAAACTTTTTACACCAAGGGGTGTAAAAAAACAAATGATCTGGTATTCATGTTTTTCAATAATGGCTTTTACATTGTTGGAAGTAATTTCATAAAGAACAGGAATGGCGTAATCGCAATTATTTTCAGTGAGCCATGTGGTAATTTCGCTGTCAAACGATTGAGAGCATGGATACAAAAATCTTTCCTGGTTTTTGTATTTGTCCATCACTTCAAAAAGATTTTTGGTAGTGCCATCGTTGCTGTAAAAAACTTTTCGTTTCCGGTATAAAATAAATTTCTGAAGATACAGGGCTACCGATTCAGTAATGCAAAAATATTTTACCTCCTGCGAAATGTTAATGCGCATTTCTTCACAAATCCTGAAAAAATGATCAATAGCATTGCGGCTGTTAAAAATAACAGCAGTAAACGAAGAAATATCTATTTTTTGTTTTCTGAATTCTTTGGAAGAAACCGGGTCCACGCTTATGAGGTTCGCAAAACTCAGATCCACATTAAACTTACGCGCCATCTCAAAGTAAGGAGATTTGTCACTTTCGGGTTTGGATTGCGTAATAAGAATGTGTTGAATTTCCTTTACTGTTTTGGGTTCCGTAGGTTCGATATTTGTGTCCATTTTAGAATTCATGCAGTATGATAGCAAAGTTACATTTTTTATTACGAAAATTAAATATTAGAAGCTAAAAATTAAATAAAATCATATGAGGTAATCAATTGCCACTTTATACAGAATTAACAAAGGAATGACCTCGGCTCCGGCAATATAGACTACAAAGTGGAAAGGACTCATCGGGATTTTTTTTTCGATAATCCCATAGCTTTTTACATAGCGGGACAAAAAAAGAAGGCCAATTAACATGAATGAAATATTAATTACCGTGGGTAACCAATCCCTGTTGATAAATGCCAGCATAATAATAACCGGCACTAAAAAAATTCCCGCTATCTTATTGACCAAAAAAATGGCAAATATATACCCATTGGTACTTTCCTGCACGTCAGAAACCCAGCCCATGAATTTCAACATGCAAAATTTTAAAAAATAAATAACGCCAATAGACAAAATGCAAAAAGGCAAGAGCACTCTCCCGCTGATTATTTTCGGAGGATGATAAAAATTAAAAAGCAGCCAGATATAAATTCCCACTGTAATGGTAAAAAAAATATTCAGTATCAGTGAAGGAAGAGTGGCTTGTTTCAATTGGTCAGATAATTGGGTTTGCCTTAAAGAAGTATTAAAATATACACGAAATAAATTTTTAAAATATCCTGTAAAAAATGTTCTGAAAAGCCCCAGTATTAATACTACCAGGCACAAAACATAAAATAAAAATTCTTTTCCCCGTGTTGTATGAGCCTGCTCTTCTAAAAAAACTGCCTTGCTCTTGCTGTTAATATATGGATTTTGTGAAAGGATAATGCTGTCGATAGAAATGGCTGGTACAAAAACTGTAGAATCCCTTAAACTTTCTGGCTTTCCGGCGGTACTATCATTCAAAGAATCAGGGGCTGGTCTTTCTATTGGCAAATTTGCAGAATAACCAGTATCATGCAAAACAGAAATAGCTTTTTTTTCTTTGTTCACTGTATCTGTCAGAGGTCTGCTGGCCCTCGCCGGTTTCTTATTCACCAAAGCAGGATTGCTGTCCGTTTTCGTTGGTAATAAACTATCATTTTTCTTTTGGGCTATTGATAAGTTCCCGGACAAAATCAACCCCAGGCAAATGATAAAAGAATAAAAAAATTTCATTTTCATTTTGTCAAAAATAGTTGATATATCCAAAATGTATTTTGGAAGAATTGCGAAGATCAAATTTTACATCCTCGCGCTTGCCCACAGCATAGCTAAGATTTAATAATCCGAACTTGGTTTCAAATTCCAACCCGATTCCGCCGCTTATGAATGAATTGAAATAATCAGCCGCATTAAATTTTGTTTTGGTGAAACCCACATCAGAAAATCCGAAAAAATAAGAATTTATTCCTAAAAGATAACGATATTCCCCGGTCAACACTGCATATTTGCTGGCATAAATACTTTCTTCATCAAAACCCCGCAAGAGCCTGTATCCGCCAATCCGGAACAATTCATTTTGAAAATTCTGCGGACTTTCTATCCAGCCAAAACTACCTGAAGCCTTTAAGGTGCTCATCTTTCCTAAAGGAAAATAATGAGCGGCTGAAGCCAAAAATTTAAATCGATAGGTTTTAAGTTTGATGGAATCATAAAGCGAATTAAAATCAAAACCAGGATTTTGAGGATCTTTTAAATTCAGAATGTCATTATTCTTTGTCGTTTTCTTTATACCAGCGGTGGCCGTGATGTCAATTTCATTGCCCCTGCGTGGATTGAGCCTGTAATTGGTGTTTACAAAATGATACCCCACGCCAATATTCCCTGAGCGGACATCAATATTGGACGGTAATGCTTTGGTAGCAATGATCCGGTTAGTATCCACCCCGCCGGAAAGAAGATAACTCTGTTCCGCCTGGTAAAAAAATTCTAAGGTCTTATCAGTTGAAATTGAATATTGAATTCCCAGGATTCCATTCAATTGCAAATAAGAAGAATCTTTTTTCAGCAGGTCGAATGAAAAATTAAATCCAAAATCGGAGTTCAAAATATAAGGCGCCGAATAGCCAAGATTAAGCCTTGGCGACTGCGGCTGAAGCTGCTGCCAGTTCAGTAAAATATTTTCGCCGCTGCCAAAACTATTTTTCAGATCGAGATGAACATCCGCAGTCAATTGCGCTTTTTTAGTAATCGTATTTGCCGGTGCAAATC
>JBIQMJ010000382.1:0-4218 GCA_044463445.1 Segetibacter koreensis | reverse complement strand
GCTACCGGTTCTTCCAGGCAAGTTATTTCCCGGATGAAAGCGGAACCATCCTTTCCGTAAATGCCGACAGGTGGGGTACAAACATTACCTATTTGGGATATTTTCTTTTGTTTACCGGGATGTTTTTCACGCTGTTCTGGAAAGGCACTCATTTCTGGAAATTGAATGAGTCATTAAAAAAAATGCACACAAAAAATCTCATCCTTCTTCCTTTTTTATTGCTTTTGGGTGCAGGAATAAATCCTTGTTTTGCTCAGAATAACACAATCGAAACAACTTTTCCACAACGGCAGCCGGGGCCAAACGCACAGTTTGCAAAACCTGGCGAGCTTGGAACCAATAGGATTATTGACCCGGTTCATGCTGAAAAATTCGGGCATCTGCTGGTGCAGGATTACCAGGGACGAATTGAACCTATGGATACGCACACATTAGAATTGCTCAGAAAGATTTACAAGAAAGATAAATATCAAAAAGGAACGCTTACTATTTCTTCAGAACAATGGTTTATTTCTATGCAGATTGATCCGGGTTATTGGGCCAATGAACCGCTGATTAAAGTAGGTCAGAAAGGAGGCGACGAACTCATAAAAGAAACCGGCGCCAATGCAGAAGGTTATACTTCTTATGCCAATTTAGTTGACCCGAATACCGGGATTTTTAAGTTGGAAAAGCAATACAATACATCTTTCAGCAAGCGAAAAGCCGACCAGTCTAATTATGACAAAGGAATTATAGAAGTTACGGAACGGTTCAATATTTTCAGCAGTATCGCTTTCGGATATTACACTCAAATCGTCCCGGTAAAGAATGATCCGGCACAAACATGGAGAAGCTGGATATATAGCTCTGACGAAAATGCTGTAGAAATTGACCAGGCAGCTTATCCTCTTTTAACCAATTATTTCAATGGAGTAAAAGAAGGTTTGAAGACCGGCAACTGGAACAAAGCGGATAAAAGTATGGAAGAGATTGGCGAATACCAGCAGGTTTGGGGTAAAAAAGTGATTCCAGTGGCCTCAAAAGTCAACCTGGAAATTATCTATAATCATCTGAACATTTTCTTTTGGCTGATGATAGTTTATAGCTTGTTAGGTATGTGTATGATCATGCTTGGTTTTGCAGAAGTGTTTTCATCAGGTTCAAAGTATAACCGCATGATTCGCATTCTGACCAAAACATTTTTATCGATAATGGTTGCCGCACTGGCCATTCAAGCGGTAGCTTTAGGCGTTCGCTGGTATCTTTCGGGGCATGCGCCCTGGAGCAACGGTTATGAGGCCATTGTATTTATTTCAGGAATCGGTGTGCTCTCGGGACTGCTCTTGTACAGAAACCGCAATGCTTTTATCCCTGCAGCCGGAGCTTTGGTCGCAACGATCATGATGGGATTTGCACACGGAGGATCTATGCTCGATCCGCAAATCACGCCTTTGGAGCCCGTTCTGAAATCCTACTGGCTTATGATCCATGTAGGCATCATCACTTCCAGTTACGGATTCTTTGGGCTGTCGGCAGTATTGAGTACAATTTCATTAATCCTCTTTAGCGCAAAACCAACTAAAAAAATAGAACATTCCATCAAGGAAATGACCATCGTTAATGAACTGGCTTTAACCGTCGGGCTTTTTGCCCTTGGCGTCGGTACTTTTTTGGGAGGCATGTGGGCCAATGAGAGTTGGGGAAGGTATTGGAGCTGGGATCCCAAAGAGACATGGGCATTTATATCTGTTATATTTTATGCCGTCGTACTTCACCTGCGATTGGTTCCGAAGCTTCGCGGAAAACTGACTTTTAATATTGTAAGCCTGTGGGCGATATGGTCTATCATATTTACTTACTTCGGGGTAAATTATTATTTGTCCGGGTTACATTCCTACGCAGCAGGTGACCCGATACCGGTGCCGTCCTGGATTTATATTACTGCTACCGGAATGCTCGTTTTATCTTCGTTGGCTTATTTTAGAAACAGAGGAAGCAGGAAACAGAAATGGGTATGAAAAAGAATTAACCAAAACACCCCGGCCCGGGAACTTCATTAGGACACGATGCTTACAAAATACGATTAAAAATTTCAAGCAAAGGAAAAGGCAAAAGTGGTGGAGCACGAGTTAATCAATATTGATTGACGCCGAGTCCCTTGCAGAAAACTCGGCTGAGATTAAAGCGGCCAGCACCTCATCTGCATAGGTCTTTGTCTCAGCCGGGTCTCTCGTGGAGAAATCATGTTTCAACTGATTCTCTCATTGGGACCCGGCGAATTCGAAGGAATCAGCGTCCTGGAGGATATATTTATTTTGATTTCACGCTGGGTCCCTTCCAGGAGACCCGGCTGGAATTAAGGAACTTCCTTTCATCAATTACATAACGCAGCTTCCGGAAATTTCACATTTTTCTTAAAGTTTAGGGTGTAGTATTTGTGGTCTGTTATAAAAAAAATACCATGAAAACACTCAACATTAAAGGACGGATAACGCTGTTACTGGTGGCATTTTTGCTGCCGCTTCTTCTTACCAAATGCTCCTCATCAAAGAATGTAACTTCGTTCAGCGCTGATGAAATGCAAAATATGGTAGATTCAACCGGGTTTATTTTTATTGCAGACAAGCTCACATCATCAAGAGGCACTCCCCGGTACCTGACCAATTATTATTATGTCAATGTAAGCAAGGATGAGCTAAACAGTTTTCTTCCATACCTTGGCCGGATTTACCATCCCTTGTTAGACCCTTCAAAAGGACCTCTGCGCTTTACCTCTAACAAGTTTACCTATAATGTATCGCCAAAAAATAAAAACGGATGGGAGATTACGATTAAGCCGCGGGACAATTCGGAGGTAGAACAAATGAGGTTTGATTTATTCGACAACGGCACTGCCACGCTCGACGTTACCAGCACGGACAGGGACGCTATTTCATTTTCCGGGCGTATCGAAAAACTAAGTGACTAAAGCGATGGCTCAATGTCGGGCAAACCTATAAGGTTTCAAAAACTTTATAGGTTTATGTGTAACTGCTAGGCTTAATGTTACCAGTACAGACAGGGATGCTATTTCATTTTCCGGGCGTATCGAAAAACTAAGTGAGTAACGCGACGAACAAACGTTTTGGGGCAAACCTATAAGGTTTCAAAAACCTTATAGGTTTATGTGTAAATGCCAGGCTTAATGTCGGACAAACCCATAAGAATTTCAAAAACCTTATACGTTCAGCAGCAATAAACTTGAAAGCTTATGCGGAAGAGAGTCCGGAAATTATTTGCTGCCATTACAGCAAACGAAGAAATAATGGATATTTTAAATTTCCCTTTCCGGGGTTTCGGTTCCATTACCCGGCATAACTGTAATCAGTTTCTTTAGGTATCAGCGCCACTTCATATTTTAAATTCCATTCCTTTATGCTTTCTAATATTGGCAAAAATGCCAGGCCTTTTTCAGACAACCGATATTCTACCCTTGGCGGTATTTCCTTATAGGCTATTCTTTCTAACAGTCCATCTTCTTCCAGCTCTTTCAACTGTTCGGTGAGTACCTTCCGTGAAATATGGGGTACTATGGCATCTAACTGGCCAAAACGTATGCTGCGGGTGCCAATCACATTGATAATGATCGGCTTCCATTTATTACCAATGGTGCCGATGGCCCTTGTAAACGGGCAATTGGAATTGCAAAACTTTTCGTCTCTCATGTTTTAAAATTTGTAGTTACCCAATGGTAACCAGAATATACTATAATGGTTACAAAAGTAAACTATTGATGGTATGTTTGCGAAACAAATTTAAAACAGAAAAATAATGAGACTAAAAAACAAAGTAGCACTTATTACGGGAGGTAATAGCGGCATGGGGTTCGGCATCGCCAAACAGTTTAAAAATGGAGGTGCAGTAACATATTGCCAAAATTGACCATTTATTGAATCAACTTACAAAACAAATAAATAAAAAAATGAGTAAATTAAAAAACAAAGTAGCGATAGTCACCGGCTCATCGCAGGGAATAGGCGCCTCTATTGCAAAACATTTTGCAGCAGAAGGTGCTAAGGTGGTTGTAAATTATGCATCGGGCAAAGCCAATGCTGAAAATGTAGTGAAATCTATAACAGATAATGGTGGCACTGCAATAGCAGTACAAGCAGATGTATCAAAAGAAGCCGACGTCATAAGAATGTTTGAAGAAACAAATAAGGCTTTTGGCACGTTGGATATTTTGGTAAATAATGC
>JBIQMJ010000381.1:0-4238 GCA_044463445.1 Segetibacter koreensis | reverse complement strand
TGAAAGGGATTTATCGCGGTAAAATTTCAAGCCGCTCTTATTGGAGCTTATAAAAATTAATAAATTGGATAACAAATTTCATAATAAGGATTTAAGCGCCTTCTCTTTTTTAGTTACCGGTGGCGCAGGTTTTATAGGGAGCCACATTGCTGAATATTTATTAAAGAATGGCGCAGGAAAGGTGAGAGTGATTGATAATTTCGCCAATGGTTTTCAATCAAACCTGGCTGTTCTTAGAAGTTACAGCAATTTTGAATTTCTGGAAGGAGATATAAGGGATGCCGGATTTTGCCGCAAGGCTTGCGAAGGGATTAATTATGTAAGCCACCAGGCGGCTTTGGGCTCTGTGCCTCGTTCTATAAAAGATCCATCCACTACCAATGATGTGAATGTGGGCGGTTTTGTAAATATTTTGAAAGCCGCAGTAGAAAGTAAAGTAAATCAATTTGTATATGCATCTTCTTCTTCTGTGTATGGAGATGAACCTACTTTGCCCAAAAAGGAAGAAAGAATTGGTAATTGTTTGTCTCCCTATGCCGTTAGCAAAAGGGCGGATGAACTCTACGCAAAAGTATTTGCAAATGCTTACGGGATACCGGTTCTTGGCTTCCGGTATTTTAATATTTTTGGCCCACGCCAGGATCCTGATGGGCCTTATGCAGCAGTAATTCCCTTATTTGTAAAGGCAATCATGAATAATACTTCCGCTTTTATTAATGGCGATGGAGAGCAAACAAGAGATTTTACATATGTTGAAAATGCAGTACAGATCAATATTAAAGGGATGCTCTCTGATAATGAAGACGCGAAGAATAAAGTGTATAATGTTGCCATAGGCGAAAAATATTCGGTAAATTATTTGTACCATTCCATTAAAGATTATTTGGGAAGTAAAATTGAACCGATCCATCGTGAACCTCGCGAAGGTGATATACGAAATTCTCTTGCCGATATTTCACAGGCCAAAGATTTATTGGGTTATCAGCCTACTACAAAATTTGAAACAGGGCTTGTAAAGACAATTGAATATTTTAAAGAATTATATTCACAAAAAAATTGAAAGAGTAATTGGGGAATTTTTGAAATCATCCATTATACATCCTACATCAGACATTTGAATTATGCCGTTTATTAAAACATCATTTCCGGGATTAATAGTTTTTGAACCAAAAATTTTTGAAGATAGCCGTGGTTATTTTTTTGAAAGTTATAATCAGAATATTTTTTTGCAGGAAGGAATTGAAATCAAATTCGTTCAGGATAACCAGGCCAGGTCTTCTTTTGGAGTAGTTCGGGGATTGCATTTTCAACGTAACCCTCATGCCCAGACGAAATTAATCCGCGTACTCAGCGGACAGATTATTGATGCGGTAGTTGACATTAGAAAAAATTCACCCACTTATGGTAAGGCATATACGATCTTACTTTCGGCAGAAAACAAAAAACAACTTTTAGTGCCCAAAGGTTTTGCCCACGGCTATTCGGTGATCAGTGAAACAGCAGAAGTATTTTATAAATGCGATGAATTTTATCATAAGGAAAGTGAAGGCGGCATTTCATGGAATGATCCTTCATTACATATTGATTGGCAAATTCCTGCCGATAAGATTATAATTTCTGAAAAAGACCAGGAGTATCCTTTGCTCGAAAATTCTTATTTTAATTTTGTTTTTAATCCATAAGAATGGCTTCTGATTTAAAAAAGAAAGTATTGGTAACGGGCGCGAACGGGCAGCTTGGAACTGAAATAAAGGTTTTGTCTGCTGCTTATCCTCAACACCAGTTTCTCTTCACAACAAAAGAAGAATTACCGATTGAAAATACAGAGAGGCTGAACAATTTTTTTCAAAAAAATAAAATTGATTATTGTATTAATTGCGCCGCTTACACAGCCGTTGATAAAGCAGAAACAGAAAAGGAAAAAGCTTTTTTAATCAATGCCGATGCGGTTGGCGAACTGGCAAATGTTTGTTATAATCATCAAACCAGGCTCATTCATATTTCAACGGATTATGTGTATGATGGAAACATTCAGCAACCTTTGAAAGAAGAAAATGCTGTTGGCCCAATCAATGTGTATGGCGCATCAAAATTGAAAGGCGAAGAACTGGCATTGCAAAAAAATCCTTCATCGCTCATCATTCGTACTTCATGGGTCTATTCTTCCTTCGGAAATAATTTTGTAAAAACCATGATACGTTTATTCAAAGAAAAACCGGAAATAAATGTGATCAATGATCAGGTTGGCTCGCCAACTTACGCTGCTGATCTTGCTGAGGTCATTATGAAGTTCGTTCAGCAATTTGAAAAAAGTAGAAGTTTTTCCGGAATTTTTAATTATTCCAATGCAGGAATTACAACCTGGTATCATTTTGCAGAAGAAATAAAATTGCTGGTAAATAGTAATTGCAAAATAAATCCTGTTCCGACCTCTTCTTATCCAACTCCCGCAAAACGGCCCCTGTATTCAGTTTTAGACAATTCTAAAATTCAACAAACACTTTTTCTGACGATTCCAACGTGGCAGGAAAGTTTAAAAAAATGTGTTGGTATATTAAATCAGTAAGAATAAAAACTTAACCGAAAAAGCTTTTAACCAGGTTTTAAAATTATGTTGATTTTTTCACCTATGGGTAAAATCCAATAATAAAGTACATCCCAAAAACTTTCTTTTTTACTTCTATCTTTGCGGCTAAATTTGAAAGGTTTGGATATAAAATTTCAATCACAATATATTCCTTATTCCCAGATAGGAAAGTTTACAAAAATTACAATTGATTATATCAATGAATCTCCGGCATTAAAATTTTTTTATGAACATCCTGTAAACATAGAAGGAATAAAATCAGCAATCACCGGAAGAAAAAAATACCCTACCAACCGGCAATTACTGGTGGATCAGTTTACCAGCCAATACAAAAATTTAGACGATTGTAAAGTAGTAAAAGCTAATGTGGATGCACTCCTTGACGAAAATACCTTCACTGTATGCACTGCACACCAACCTAATATTTTTACCGGCCATCTTTATTTTGTGTACAAAATATTACATACCATAAAGCTGGCCGAATCTTTAAAAAAGGAATTGCCCCAATACAATTTTGTTCCGGTTTTTTTTATAGGGAGTGAGGATGCGGATCTGGAAGAATTGAATCACATTGTTATCGATAGTGAAAAATATCAATGGGAAACCGAACAAACCGGCGCTGTGGGAAGAATGAAAGTAGATGACAACCTTTTACATTTAATTGAAAAGATTTCGGGAAGATTGTCCGTGGAAAAGTACGGAACTGAATTGATAGAATTATTGAAAAGATGTTACACCAAAAATTCAACGATTGAAAATTCCACTTTTTTGTTTGTTCACTATCTATTCAAAGAATATGGATTATTAATTCTACTGCCTGATAATGTGGGCTACAAGAGAGAAATGCTTTCAATTTTTAAAGACGATATTTTCAATCATACTTCGTCAGAGGTTGTAAACCGTTCTTCTGAAAAACTGGCTCAGCATTATAAAGCACAGGCTTATCCCCGTGAGATCAATTTATTTTATTTAAAAAAAAACTTAAGAAACCGTATTGTTCCGATGAATGGCCAGTTTGTAATTCATGATACTGATATTGTTTTTTCGGAAGAAGATATGGGGAAAGAATTGAATGCGCATCCGGAACGGTTTAGCCCGAATGTGATTTTGCGTGGCTTATTCCAGGAAGTAATTCTCCCGGATGTTGCATGGATAGGAGGTGGGGGAGAGTTGGCTTATTGGTTGCAGTTGAAAGATCTTTTTAATTATTATAAGGTTCCGTTTCCTGTCCTGGTGCTTAGAAATTCTTTTCTAATCAGCGACGAGCGGTCAGAAAAAATATTGCAAAAATTAAAATTGCAATTGACTGATCTTTTTAAAGGCGAAGAAAAGATTACCAATGATTTAGTGAAAAGAGATTCGGATTTGGCGCTGGATCTGGAAAAACAAAAAGAACAGTTTCATGAAATTTATTCTGCCATTAAAATGTTGGCAAATTCAATTGACACCACTCTCCTTGCTCATGTAGAAGCATTGGAGACAAAGCAATTGAAAAAACTTTCCGCACTTGAAAAGAAAATGCTCCGGGCCGAGAAAAGAAAATTTTCAGATCAGAAAAACCAATTGGATAAACTTTTTTCTTTATTGTTTCCATCAGGTGGATTGCAGGAACGAACTGAAAATTTTATGCTTTTTTATTCCCGTTGGGGAA
>JBIQMJ010000380.1:0-4252 GCA_044463445.1 Segetibacter koreensis | reverse complement strand
AGCTGGCGGCTACGGCGCTTCTTTAAAGGAAGATTATCGTTATTTCTTCGGTAGCCATGTGGGGATGGCCGGTCGTGGGGAAGCTGTGGCCATGCATGATAGTTATTGCGAGATTGATCCGGATGTGGTAGATATCTATGGAATTCCGGTCTTAAAATTTCATACAAAATATACCGATTACGAAATAAAGCAGGCGAAGCACATGAAGGAAACTTTTGCTGAGATTTTACATTCGATGGGCGCGGTTTCTGTATGGGGAAATGATGATGGCCCTGAAAATAATTATGGCCTTCACGCCCCGGGAAATATCATCCATGAAGCCGGAACCATTCGTATGGGAAATAATCCAAAAGATTCTCCGCTGAATAAATGGGCGCAGGCGCATGATTGTAAAAATTTGTTTGACGTAGATGGTGGCATGTTTGTTTCGCAGGGCGATAAAAATATTACCTGGACGATTTTGGCTTTGGCCATGCGCACGTCAGAATATATTGTTGACCAGTTAAAGAAAAATAATATTTAGAAGAAATTATAAATTTCAATTATTATGGACAGAAGAAAATCGCTGAAAGTAATGGTTCTCGGTACTGTTTCATCAGGTTTTTTATTGGAAGCGTGTGAAACTTCCAATAAAAAACCCATTCTCAAAAAAACGCCGGCAGCAAGTGAAAAGAAACACCCGGGGCTGATGAAAGAAGAGGTAAAGCATTTAAAAGATGTAAATTCTTACACTTTTTTTACACCTCACGAAATGAAAACGATTACCATATTGGCTGACATTATCATTCCTAAAGATGACGTGAGCGGCAGCGCTTCAGATGCTAAAGTGCCTGATTTTATTGAATTCATTGTGAAAGACAAACCGGAACACCAGGTACCGTTGCGCGGAGGTCTGAAATGGCTGGACATGCAATGCTTAAACCGGTATCAAAAATCATTTGCAGATTGCAGCCAGCAGCAGCAAATGGAAATGGTGGACGAAATTGCATGGCCAAAAAAAGCCAAACCGGAGATGAAACAGGGTGTTCATTTTTTTAACCTGATGCGCAATCTTACCGCCACCGGATTTTATACCACAGAAATCGGAGTAAAAGATATTGGCTATATTGGCAACACGCCCAACCAATGGAACGGCGTTCCGGATGATGTTTTAAAGAAGCATAATCTTGCTTATACTCCAAAAGAATTAAAAGAATGCATCAGCTTTTCATAATGCAGTAAGCTTGCCTGACAGTGAGCAGGCCAACAAAAAACCGATTTTTTTATTTTAAATTATTTTGTATGAGAAAATTAAGAATGGGAATGGTAGGCGGAGGCAAGGATGCTTTTATCGGCGCTATTCACAGGATTGCCGCCAACATGGATGGATTGATTGAATTAAGCTGTGGGGCATTAAGTATTCATCCCCAACTGGCCAAAGAATCGGGAAAAGAATTGTTCCTTCCCGAAGACCGTACCTATCTTTCCTTCGAAGAAATGATTGAAAAAGAAAGTAAAATGCCGGATGATAAACGCTTAGATTTTATCACCATCGTTACACCCAATTTTGCCCATTATGCTCCTGCTGCTATGGCGCTGGATCATGGCTTCAACGTGATCGTTGAAAAGCCAATGACATTTACCTTACAGGAAGCAAAAGACCTGAAAAAGAAACTGGAAGCCAGCGGTAAAACTTTATGCCTTACCCACACGTATTCCGGCTATCCGATGGTAAAACAGGCGCGGGCAATGGTAGCAGATGGCGCTTTTGGAAAGATCAGGAAAATTGTGGTTGAATATTCGCAGGGATGGCTCAGCAGGCTGACGGAAAGGGAAGGAAATGCACAGGCCTCATGGCGAACCGATCCCAAAAAATCAGGAAAAGCAGGCGCCATGGGCGATATAGGAACTCATGCGGCACATCTTGCGGAATATATTTCCGGATTAAAGATCACCAAACTTTGTGCTGACCTGAATATAATGGTAGAGGGAAGGGCTTTGGACGATGATGGAAATGTATTGTTGAAATTTGATAATGGAGCGGCTGGCGTTTTAATTGCTACCCAGGTGGCAGCCGGTGAAGAAAATAATTTAAAGATCAGGATTTATGGAGAAAAAGGCGGCATAGACTGGACGCAGCAGGAACCCAATACCTTGCTGGTAAAGTGGCTGGATCAGCCAGCCCAGATCTACCGGGCCGGAAATAATTCTCCCAATTTAAGCAGCTTTGCTTTGCAGAATTGCCGAACACCGGGCGGCCATCCGGAAGGCTATTTGGAAGCTTTCGCTAACATCTACAAAAATTTTGCCCACACACTAATGGCAAAAATGGAAGGGAAGGAACCCACAAAAGAAATGCTTGATTTTCCGGGAATTGAAGACGGCGTTCGTGGCATGGCATTCATTGAAAATGTGGTTGCTTCAGGAAATTCAAAAGAAAAATGGACCGATTTTATTGAATGATAAATGGCTCCTTGAAAATAATTCTTTAAAAAAGTGGCGGACTGCCACTTTTTTTACGCAAAACAGAAAATGCAGTTTATTATTGGTTTACTGTCTGCGTCTTTAATATTTTTTTGGACGGAAGCCTCAATTGGTAAATTGTGCATTCTTGATCTGTACAGAATTAAATTTATATCCTGGTAAATAAGCCGAATTCTGCTATATCGCAGATCAATTCCAGTCTTCAGTTTCACAAAAAAATCTCAAATATTAGAATTAATTTTATGCAGGATAAGGCAATTAATTAATGTGCGGTCAATGAAAAAAACAATTACTATATTTTCTGCAATTGTCTTTATATTTTTATTTACTTCCTGCCAAAAGGAATACAGCTATGAAGGCGGCAGTTTTCCTGCCGGATCACAACCATTGAGTTTCATGTTGGAAGGAGCACCTGATTCCTGCTTTAGTTATCTCCTGAACGGGAATTATAGGCAGAACGCGGCGCTAACTGTTGATAATACAGTAAGCGTGATGGTAAATGTTTTTACCCCCGGCCCTTTTTCAATAAAAACAAAAACCATAAACGGAATGAATTTTTCAGTCTCGGGTAATTTCATTTCTACAGGGAGCCAGGAATTAATTTTAAAAGGAAAGGGGAAACCGGTGAATCCCGGAACATTTACATTCAAGCCTAACAGCGGTTTTTCTTCCTGCACTTTTGATGTTACCGTTATGAAAGATATACCAACGGCCTCCTATCATTTACCCATCAACCCGGACGGAACCTGCAGCAGCTATTTATCACCAGGCACCTATTATCACGGAACTCCATTAAATAACAATATAATAGTGGTTACTGTAGACGTCGATAAACCGGGAGATTTCACTATAAGTACCAACACCACGAACGGAATTGTTTTTTCGGGAGCAGGCACATTTACCAAAACGGGGATGCAAAAAGTTCAGTTAATTGGGAGAGGTACACCCCTGGAAATTGGCGTATTTGTCTTTACTCCATACATCGTCATTGATGGTTCGCCGGTTGGAAACGGCTGCAATTTAGATGTGTATGTGTTTTAGATAGTGCTTTGTAGTCTTTAGGAAAACTGCCTGTCTTCTGTAGATATATTCAAATGGCGCTTAAAGCTACAGAATAAAAAATTTTGTGTCGTGTCAAACGGCGTGATATGATCTTCTGTAATGCAACGAATCTTGTCAAAGCCATTTTGCAGTTCAACGGTTAAGGCTTTTTCAGTGTACTGCTTAATGTCAAGCCCGCTGCACCTTTTCGGCCCCTGGTCGGAAAATGTACCAATCGCCAAAAAGCCGGTTACCGTTTTTCGCGCCGTGTCCACGTATTTCGCGATTTGTTCCGTTGTCGTTAGAAAATGAAATGTCGCCCTGTCGTGCCACAAGTCAAACGTTGTATCTGTCTCAAATTTAGTAATGTCGCTGACAAGCCAATTTACTTTATCTGCCTTATCACCCAAGCGCTGCTTTGCCTTGTCAAGCGCTTTGGAGGAAATATCGAGAACGGAAATATTCTCAAAACCTTCGTCAAGTAAAAAATCAACCAGTTTGCTGTCGCCACCACCAATGTCAATTACCTTTGCCATTTTGCTCAATTTAAACGAATGAATGAAGTTTAAAGAGGTTTGGGGAATAGCCTGAGTCCAACTGAACTGGCCAGGATTTTTGGTTTCATAAATCGTTTCCCAATACTTTTTGGTTGAAGTGTCCATGTCAAAAAGATTTCTGCATTTTTTACTTATGGGTATAATAAAATATTGTATTCAAAGCCTTCACCAGGAAGACCATGAAACAAGGT
>JBIQMJ010000379.1:0-4271 GCA_044463445.1 Segetibacter koreensis | reverse complement strand
TCAAACAGAAGATTTTGAAGAAGCAGTTGAAAAATACAAGGAATATTACAAGCAATTAAATGGTTGCAAACTTACCTTTTACGATAAAACCTCTTATAAACTCATTGGAGGATATGATACTCCGGATGAGAGCAGGGCATTTGCATCAAGTATTTTGCAATTAGATGCGGTGAATCATGACCTTGAACTTTTTAAAGTAGAAATAGGACTCACTTATTCTTTACCCGATTGGACAGTAAAAGTTATGATTTATGAAAAAGTAGCGGATGATAAAATAAGGCCCACCATTGAGGTGCCCGTGAATTGAATGATTCGGCTTCAATCTCCCTAAGCTGAAAATTTGGTTTAAATTGCTGTCTTTTAAATTTTAAAAATTATGACTTCAAGAAGACAGTTCTTACAATCAACCGGAATTGCAGCCACCGCCTTGATGCTTCAAAAATCCAAAGCCTTTTCATTAGCGCCGAATGATTTTGTTTCAAAAAGGCCGCCACTTGCAGAAAGAAAATTTACAAGCGAAGCGGTTGAGGCAACGATCGCTAAAATAAAAAAACAAATTGCCGATCCTGAACTCGCATGGATATTTGAAAATTGTTTTCCAAATACATTGGACACCACCGTTGATTTTGAAATGATCGACGGAAAACCTGACACGTATGTGATCACAGGAGATATAGATGCCATGTGGCTTCGCGATAGTACGGCGCAGGTTTGGCCATATCTGCCTTTGATAAAAAATGACAAGCATTTACAGCAGCTTATTGCCGGTGTTATCAATCGCCAGGTAAAATGCATTCACCTGGACCGCTATGCGAATGCATTTTATAAAGACCCTAATAAAGTCAGCGAATGGAAAAGTGACCTCACTGATATCAAGCCTGGTATTCATGAACGTAAATGGGAAATCGATTCTCTTTGTTATCCTGTACGGTTAGCGCATCAGTATTGGAAAGATACCGGCGACACCACACCGTTTGATAAAAAATGGGAAGAATCAATTGAATTAATTTTGCAAACTTTTATTGAACAACAAAGAAAAGAGAGCCGAGGCCCATATTCATTTCAAAGAAAGACGGCATGGGCAACAGACGGAGTTCCGCTGGGAGGCTATGGCTATCCGGTCAAGCCTGTCGGATTGATTTGCTCGATGTTTCGCCCGAGTGATGATGCCACCATTTTTCCTTTTTTAATTCCTTCCAACTTTTTTGCAGTAGCTATTTTGCGAAATGCTGCTGAAATGGTTCAGATAATTTCCGGTAATAAAAAACTGGCGGATAAATGCATTTCACTTTCTAATGAAGTTGAAAATGCGTTGAAAAAATATGCCATTATCAATTCGCCCCAGGCAGGAAAAATTTATGGATATGAAGTAAACGGTTTCGGAAGCTTTAATCTGATGGATGACGCAAACGTTCCGAGCTTATTATCATTGCCATATCTAAATGCAGTTTCACAAAGTGGCAGCCTTTACCAGGCTACCAGAAAGTTTGTGCTTTCAGAAAATAATCCATTTTTTTTCAAAGGAAGCGCCGGCGAAGGCGTTGGCGGTCCTCACGCGGGCATGGATATGATCTGGCCCTTGAGTATTATCATGCGCGGCCTGACAAGTGACAATGCTACTGAAGTAAAACAATGTTTGCAAACATTAAAGCATTCTAATGCCGGTACAGGTTTTATGCATGAATCGTTTCATAAAAATGACGCTTCGAAATTTACACGGAAATGGTTTGCCTGGGCCAATACACTTTTTGGCGAACTTGTTATTCATACTTCACAAAAATATCCTGCAATTTTGCATTCAAAATTTAGCTAAAAAGAAAATAGAAAAGATGAAAAAAAGTTTGCTTACTGTAATTTTTAGTTTTTTAATTCATATAATATCTTTCGCGCAGGTTACCATTTCAGACCCCGAATGGTCTGCGCCCGGCTATCGCAATGTGATGGTTAGAAATAATTCAGCTTTCATTGCTGTAAAAGCATATCTGAAAGGATTGAGAGGCTATGATATTGAAACTTTGTACCAGGCTTTAATTCACGGCTATTGCGGCGATGAAGATAATGGCCAGACATCCGCGTGGTATGTGTTTTCGGCGTTGGGATTTTATCCGGTAACCACGGCCAGTGTGGAATATGCAGCCGGGGCGCCGTTATTTAAGCATGCCGAAATTGATTTTGAAAATGGACATAAGTTGTATATAAATTCGCCATCAAATAATGATACCAACCGTTACGTACATACACTGATTTTTAACGGTAAGGCCTACACTAAAAATTATTTTAAATCATTTTGATTTGCAAAGAGGAGGAGAAATAAAAATTGATATGTCATCTTTCCGGATAAAAGCCGGGGGACAAAGGCAAGAGATTTTCCTTTTTCTTTTTCAAAATAAAAATTGATTTTATTTGTTGCTTTATTTTGATTTCTTTAAAAAAGGGATGATTTTTTTTTAACGGTTCACGCTTACATTGACATTGACTTACATTCGTAAAATAAAATTTGAAAAATGCGTAAATATTTTTTGTTACTGATTTTACTTTCTTTTTCACATCTTGCATTTTCACAGGCTCCAAAATCTTACAATTCAGACCAGATCTTTCAACAGATAAAAAAGCTGAATGTATTGGGATCAGTGTTATATGTGGCAGCGCATCCTGATGATGAAAATACAAGATTGCTTGCTTACCTGGCTAATCAGAAATTATACCGGACTGCTTACCTGAGCATGACAAGAGGGGATGGCGGACAGAACCTGATTGGCGACGAACAGGGGAGTGCATTGGGTTTGATAAGAACGCAGGAATTATTGGCTGCAAGAAGAATAGATGGCGCTGAGCAATTTTTTACACGTGCCTTTGATTTTGGATTTACAAAAAGCCCTGAAGAAACATTTCAATTCTGGAATGAACAAAAAATTCTTTCAGACGTAGTTTGGGTGATCCGCAAATTTCAGCCTGATATTATTATTACAAGATTTCCTACCACCGGCGAAGGGGGCCATGGACATCATACTGCTTCGGCAATCTTAGCAGGCGAAGCATTTACCGCAGCTGCTGATCCTGCAAAATTTCCTGAACAATTTAAATATGGTGTAGAACCATGGCAGGCCAAAAGGCTTTTATGGAATACATTTAATTTCGGAACAGTCAATACCGAACGCCCTGATCAATTTAAAATTGATGTCGGAGGATACAATCCGCTGCTTGGAGAAAGTTATGGTGAAATAGCCGCTAAAAGCCGGAGCCAGCATAAGACGCAGGGATTTGGGGTTCCTTCTTCCCGTGGCACCCAGCTTGAATATTTCAAAACTATAAAAGGTCCGGCGCCGGAAACAACTTTGATGGATGGGGTGGATACTTCCTGGCGAAGAGTGAATGATGAAGCCATACAAATGCAAGTGCAGCAATTAATAAATGATTTTTCGTTTCAACATCCGCAAAATTCATTATCTCAACTTTTAAGTATTTACCAATCCTTAGAGAAATCGCCTGAAGGGTATTGGCGCAATCAAAAAATGGAGGAAGTAAAACAAATTATGAAAGAATGCGCGGGGCTTTATATGGAAGCAACTACAAGGTCGATGTTCGCGGTACAGGGAGATTCGCTGCAGGTAAATTTTGTAGCCGATAACCGGTTGGGCGCTGATGTTAAAATTTCGTCTATCCATTACCGTGATAAAACATTTTCATTTGACAACCAGTTGCCAGTGGATGAAAATGTTTCACATTCTGTTACTTTTTTAATTCCTTCTGATGCCCGGATCTCTCAGCCTTATTGGCTGGTAGAACCTATGAGCAAAGGCTCATACAATGTATCAGATCAAACACTGATTGGCAAACCACAAAATGATCCGCAATCTGTTGAGGTGAGTTTATCGATTGATGGCCAGGAATTATCATATACCCTTCCAATCCGGTATAAATCAAATGATCCGGTAAAAGGCGAAACTTTTGAACCTCTTTTTATTATTCCCAAAATAGAAATTAAATCAAATCCTGAACTGGCATTAGCGATTAATGACAAACCTGTTTCTATTAAAGTAAAGACTATAAATAATAGTTCATCACAAAATTCTTTCAAAATTAGTGAAGAACATTCTGCGAATATTATTCAAACCAAGTCAGGAGAAGATTCATTCTATTCAATAAAGAATCCCGAAGCAAAGAACACCGGAATCGTTGGCTGGAGCTCGTCTGACGGAAAAGAAATATACAATTCTTACAAAACAATAATAGAATATCCGCACATTCCCACGATAATTTATTTCAGGAAG
>JBIQMJ010000378.1:0-4306 GCA_044463445.1 Segetibacter koreensis | reverse complement strand
GCCGGAATTATCGCTCCTCTGATCCTGGCAGCAGTAATATTGAAATCATCTGACAATGTATTGTTTGCCCAGATACCCTCTATGACAGAAGCCGCCAGGAATGCTGCATTAAACGCATTGATCAGAAGAGTAATTGTGCCGTACGCTTGCCTCGGAACCTTTCTTTTTATAATAGGCATATTGATTAAAAATTCACCGCTTCCGGATATTGACACTGAACATGAAAATGAGGAAGTGGCAAAGGCGAATTCTGACAAGAAGAATATATTTCAGTTTCCACATTTAATATTAGGCGCGGTAGCAATTTTTTTACATGTAGGCACCCAGGTAATTTCAATTGATACGATTATCGGGTATGCAGATTCCATGCATCTTGATTTATTGGAAGCAAAAGTTTTTCCGTCTTATACGCTAACAACAACCATATGCGGCTATATATTGGGGATCGTATGCATCCCGAAATTTATAAGCCAAACGACTGCGCTAAGAATATGCACCTTACTTGGTTTTACTCTGGCAATGCTTATCTTGTTCTCAGGCGGGCAAGTTACATTTTTGGGACATACTACCGATATTTCAATATGGTTCCTGGTATTATTAGGATTACCCAATTCTTTGATTTGGGCAGGGATATGGCCTCTTGCTTTGGATGGATTAGGCCGGTTTACTAAAATAGGCGCTTCGCTTCTTATTATGGGATTGTGTGGAAACGCCATTCTTCCTTCAATCTATGGATATTATGCTGATAAAATTGGTGTGCATTATGCTTACTGGATATTGTTTCCTTGCTATCTTTATCTTATTTATTATGCAACCTATGGCTATAAAGTAAGAAAATGGAAGATTCCAAATAGTACAGGAAAGCAAATCCCAAGTAGCAATTTAGACTTACCGGAACTATCTCAAAAAGGCGGAAGTTAATGCAAGATCGATTCGCTGAATAAAAATATAAGAAATAATTCCTTTTACTGGTGTTTTTATTCCTCCTTCCTCGGTTCGTGGCACGAAACGATAATTTTTAATTTTCAATCCGTATAGTAGATTGTTGTATGCAAATACAAAGAAAATTGTATTCTGAAAATTAACAGAACTTATTTCTTTACGGCAACTATCCATCAATGACTGTCACTGAAGCAATGATAACAGAATCTCCTCAATTTTTTTACGGCAACAATTTTAGAATGTCCGCCGGCTGAACACCGGTCGGACGGGGAAAGAGATTCCTTTTAACTGTTGGTGAAGCCGGTCACTTAAGGCAATGCTCAACACCGACTGCACTGAGGAAACAGTTGGAACACCCGCAGAATATTGAAAAAATTATGCAGGATGCTTGCAGTTTAAATTCAAGTTTTATAATTTTACGTTTAGAAATACAACCCATCCACTATCACTCAAAAAACTAGCTGAAATTTGAAACGGCCATTCTACTTCCTTATTATTTTATCGATTTCTTTTTTTTCCTGCAAAAAAAACGATTCCAATAAATGTCCAACTTCTATCAAATTAAGTACATCAAATGCTTCTCCCACTATTGGCGAGGGACTTACTATAACGGCCATTAAAGAAAGTGACAATGACATTTTTTATTGGTCCGGGCCAGGATATTCAGAATCGACGAATTCAAATGAGTTGAGCATTAATAATGTTAAATATTCAAACAGGGGCTGGTACTACTGCTCGAAAGCTAATTCTAATTGCAACACAACCATAAGCGATAGTATTTTTATTGACGTAAAATTAAGTCAGGAAGCACTCCCATGTACTGTTACCAACAACTTTTTTTCTAGTTCCAATTTAGTTTCTGATATAACGCTCACTTCAGTAAAGAAACATATGGATCCAACATTTAACGCTATGGGAGTATATGGTGGCGATGCATTTGGTTATCCATCCTTACGGGTTTTGTTTAATTCATATAATGGGAATGTTGAACCATTGGATGGTGTTTATACGACAACTGATAAGCAAACTTTTGATGTAACAGAAGAATACAATGTTGTTTCAGTAAGTTTTATATACCAGGGCGTTTTCTTTCATTGTCAACCAGATCAAAAATTATATGTTTCACATGTAAACGGCAAGATCCAGGTCTCTTTTTGCAATATGAAATTTTCAGATGGTGTTTCAATTACTACAACTTGTAAATGTAAAATGACGGAGTTGTAGTGAGGACTAAAGCGTTTTACAAGGAACATTCTTATTTTACTGCTTCGGGGGTTCCTGTCTTCATGAACCCGGTTCAGCAATGTAGTTTTATTCCGGGCAGTGTTCTCAACGGGCAGGATCAAAATGTGCATTAAAAGTTTGTTTACTAAAATCTGAATAGTTGTGTCATAATTGTAAATGAAATAATTGCCTGAGATTTTCGTTTCTTTTAATATAATCCAAAATTAATCCAACGATGAAAATTTTATTTTTAGCCTTCTCATTGCTTCTTTCTGCAAGTTCTTTTTGTCAGCATGGCCAGCTCAATCTTTCAGATGATTTTAAAATTTCAGAAAATGATGATTATAAAGATCAGACGGTAGCTAATTCAGTTTTTCATGATAACTTTTTTTATACGGTTACGAACTCTGGTATTGGCGGCAATTATAAATGGTTGTTTACGAAATTATACGATATGAAATATGCCATCACCCTGGCTAAGTTCGACAGAAGCATGAAAAAAATAAGTGAGCTTACCCTGGAAAATGGAAGCAAAGTATTTGGCCCGCTTCAGCCTAAACTTCTGTTGATAGCCCATAAACTTTGCCTGGCCTATTTTCGAAGTGGTGGTAATAGTTCTTTCGATTTGTATTTATCATTGGTGGATGATAAAGATCTTACATTAAAAGAGCCGAAAAAGATTTGCACCATCCAGCAGGAAAACGTGGGTATTTTCAAGCTTGAGTCCGTTATCAAAGGCGGCATCGTGTTTTTTGCCAATTCAGCCGATAACAGCAAAACATTGGTGAGCTGCAACAGCGCGCCAAATACCATTTTAAACTTTGTGGTAGATGGCGAACTTAACATGATTGCAAAATCGGTTGTACACACGAACACGACCGATTTTAAAATTACCAAAGCCCTTCTTACAAAAGACAACCTGGAATACCTCGTATTACAGTCAGATGAGGATACAAAATTAGCCTGCATCAATCCGGAAGGGAAGAAAACCGAAATGAAAATAAACCTTCCCGGCGGCGGCAAGCCGTATAATGTCAATATAACCGAATCGGCTGATAGCAAATATATTTACGTCTATTCCGCGACTACCTCTGGCGAAAAGGACAGTCGTGGCTGCAATGGTTTCTTTCTTGCCCAGCTTAATTCCAGCGCAATGAAGTTAGCAGCTCCCCGGGTATATCCATTTTCCCCTGAATTCACCAAAGAAATTTGCAAAAAAGGCGGCGGTACTAAACACAAGAAAGATTATTTCATGTATAATTTTGAAGCCAGACTGATAGAACTGCCCAATGGAGAAGTGGCAATTGCAGGAAGCCCCCAGGAAGTATCAGTAGATACCCATACAAAACCAGCTTCGCCGATGATTAATAACAACAAAACCAAACTGGAAAGTACTACAACGCTAAATACAGGGCCGATACTGGTCTTTTTTCCGGATAAGCATGGAAAGACATTTGAGACCGCGGTAGTACCGCGCAGCAGCTCATTATCACGAAGTGCAGAAAGCGGTTCAGGATTTGTTCAGGTTGTGCAGTCTCCGGTTGTTTCCGGTTCTTCTGCCGGTTTTATCGCTATTGGATCGGGCGATGACATTCTCATATTCTACAACGACAATGAAGACAATTTGGCGAAGGATGTGAATGAAAAAATTGTTGAATCGCATACAACAAAGAATATGGTGCTCGCGGAGGCAGTGATAGATAAAGACAAAAAATTGCAATACCGTAAACAGCTTGGCCAAAACATAAAAGGCGCCTACACTTATTTTTTAGGAAATGTAAATCCGGTATCTTCTTCGACCCTGGTATTTCCAGTTGCTAAACAAGGAGTAAATTTTAATGGAAGAAAAATAATTTATACTAACTGGTGTTTCCTTGATATAAAATAAGTTGCCCGATCAATAGTCGACATTTTTCATTCCTTTGTTGGTCTTCGAATAATTTCCTTGCAGTCGCACGCCTTTCGGGCTGTGATTGCTTGTCACTTATGCTATTATTTGGATTGCGCCTTTAATTTTTGGAGGCTTCTACAATAGAAATTAAGCAAGAACTGGAATCATCCTGAGCCTATCTCTTTGTCAACCTGAGCCTGTCGAAGGAAGCCTGTCGAAGGAAGACAGAGGGATAGGCGCACCGTCAAT